>JBJMHU010000113.1:0-9964 GCA_045807225.1 Ornithinibacter sp.
GGCAAGCGGCTGATCGTCGTCGACGACTCCATCGTGCGTGGCAACACCCAGCGGGCGCTGGTGCGGATGCTGCGCGAGGCGGGGGCGGCCGAGGTGCACGTGCGCATCTCGTCGCCGCCGGTTCGCTGGCCCTGCTTCTACGGCATCGACTTCGCCACCCGCGCGGAGCTGATCGCCACCGGCCTGGGCGTCGAGGAGGTCTGCAACTCGATCGGCGCCGACAGCCTGGGGTACATCTCCGAGGCGGGGATGATCGCGGCCACCAACCAGTCCGAGGACCGGTTGTGCACGGCCTGCTTCACCGGAACGTACCCCGTGCCGCTGCCCGAGAACGGCCTGCTCGGCAAGGGCGTGCTCGAGCTCGAGCTGCCGATCGCCTCCGGCCCGGTCGGCCGGGCGACCGGTGAGCGCCACCCCCACCGCCACGCCCCGGTCGTCGACGTGCCGCTGCTCGACCTGCCGCTCGACGTCGACGGGGTGTCCACCTCCGCCGGTGGGGGCGCGGCCGAGGCTCTCCTGCGTCCCTGACCCCGGTGTGTCCTGGTTCGAGGTGATGTTCACCCGCCTGCCAGCAGGTCATCACCTCCAATCGACGGCTGCCCACATGGGTCGAGGTGATGTGTCGGCCACTGACGGTCGGTCATCACCTCCACCGGCGGCAGCGCTCATCCCCAACGCGCGGCGCGTGCCCAGTAGGCGGCGCAGATCTGGTCCAGGTACGCCTCCGGAGTGAGCCGCCACCCCACGAGCGACACTCGCAGGACCAGCTCGTCACCGAGCTGGATCGCGTTCTGTCGCAGGTCGTCGTCGACCATCTGCAGGCCTCGGGCGTGCCCGATACCGTCCACCTCGACGACCAGCCGTGCCTCGCGCCAGGCCACGTCGAGGTAGGCCTTCCCGTTGGGAAGGCGCCGGACCTGCTGACGGCTGGGCGCCGGAAGTCCCCGGCGCCGGCAGGCTGCCACGACGTCGAGCTCGCCCAGCGAGTGGGCACCGTCGGCGACGTCGTGAACGAGCACGTGGATGAGCTTGCGCCGGTTCCTGCCTCGGATGACCGACTCGGCCTCGACGAGCTGTGCACCGGTGCAGAGCCGTTGCTGAACCGGCATCACCAAGATCAGAGCAGCCTGACGGTCGGACACCGCCCAGTGCGCCGCTCGCACAGCCGCGACCGGCACCCTGGTGCGCGGCATCCCGGCCGTGAGCAGCTCGCCGTCGAGCCGCCGGATGACTTTGTGGTGCTGCACGCCCGGGAGGGAACGGACCTCGACAGTGTGCTTGACCGAGACATGCACCGTGTCGTCGTCGAAGCCGGTGAGGCCGGCGTGCTGCAGCGCAGACACTCCATCGAGCGCAGCCACCTTGGAGCCCGTCTCCCACACGGCGAGCCAGCGACTGGCTCGCATGTTCAGGGGAGCCGTCGTCATCGCAACGGTCTGGTGACCGTGCACGGCCCAACGCTCTGCTGCCACCTCCCGCCTGATCATGACGTGGTCGACGTCGCAGCTGCGCAGGAGGGCACGCGACAGCACGCCGTCATGCTCGGCGGCGAGCTCACGTGCGCGGCGGCGTCGCTCGGCCGTGCTGCCGCGAGGAGTGGCCGACGGATGGGCTGGCGCAGTGGACATGGGCGCGAGGATCGCTCGATACCGCCGACACGTCATCGCGAGGACGCAGGCTGTGGACAGCAGGTCGGGCGCTGCCCACCTGTGGACGAAGGCATTCGAGGTGAAACGCTGCCACCTCAGGTGAGCACATCACCTCGAACCCACCGGGATCCTGCGGAGTCGAGGTGATGTCCCGACCTGTCGGGGCAGAGCATCACCTCGAACGAGGCCCCCCGTCCAGCCCTGAGGTCAGCTGCCGGACATCGAGCCGACCGGGCGCTCGTCCTGCGGGGACTGCCGCGCCAGCCGCGAGCGGCGGTAGCCGTAGACGAAGTAGATGACGATGCCGAGCGCCATCCACGCGATGAACCGGATCCAGGTCTCGGTCGGCAGGGTGAGCATCAGGTAGATGGCGATGGCGGCGGCCAGCCCCGGCAGCCAGGGGCTGCCCGGCACCTTGAACGGGCGGTGCAGGTCGGGGCGCTTGTGGCGCAGCACCGGCACCGCGATCGAGACCAGCGTGAACGCCGCCAGGGTGCCGATGTTGACCATGTACTCGAGAGTGCCGACCGGAGTGAGCGCCGCGACGAGGGCCACCAGCAGCCCGATCGAGATGGTGATGCGCAGCGGCGTGCCGGTGCGGTGGTTGACCTTGCCGAAGCGCGCCGGCAGCAGCCAGTCGCGGGACATGGCGAAAAGCACGCGGGAGGCGCCGATGAGCAGCGTCATGACGACGGTGGTCAGCCCTGCCACGGCCCCAGCGGAGATCAGCGTCGCGTACGCCGGTTTGCCCACCGACTCGAAGGCCGTCGCCAACGCTGCCTCGGTCGAGATCTTGTCGAACGGCAGCATGCCGGTGATCACGAGGGCGACCGCGCAGTACAGCACGGTGCAGATGACCAGCGAGCCGATGATGCCGATCGGCAGGTCGCGCTGGGGGTTCTTGGCCTCCTCGGCGGTGGTCGCGACCACGTCGAAGCCGATGTAGGCGAAGAACACCAGCGAGGCGCCCGACACGATGCCGAGCAGGCCGAAGTTGGTGGGGGTGAAGCCGAGCAGGGTCTGCAGCAGCGGTGACTCCAGCGCGCTCTTGCTGGGGGCCGGCTGCGACGGCGGGATGAAGGGCGTGTAGTTCGCCCGGTTGATGAACCCGATGCCGGCCACGATGACGAACAGCACGATGAACAGCTTGATGCCGACCAGCACCAGGTTGACCCGCATCGACTCCTTGATGCCGATGCTGACCAGCACCGTCAGCACCGCCGCCAGGAGGAAGGCCATCAGGTCGAACCGGGAGCCGTAGCCGATCGACTCCGGGATGTCGACGCCGAGGTGGCCCATGAACACCCCGAAGTACGACGACCAGCCCTGCGCCACGACCGACGCGCCCAGGAGCAGCTCGAGCAGCAGGTCCCAGCCGATGATCCACGCGATCACCTCACCCAGGCTGGCGTAGGAGAAGGTGTAGGCCGACCCGCTGACGGGCACCGACGAGGCGAACTCGGCGTAGCACAGGGCCGCCAGACCGCAGCACAGCGCGGCGAGCACGAACGACAGCACGATCGACGGACCTGCGACCTCCTTGGCGGCCCGGCCGGTGAGCGTGAAGATGCCGGCGCCGATGATGACGCCGATGCCGAAGACGGTCAGGTCGAGTGCCGTGAGCGTCTTCTTGAGCTTGTAGTCCGCCTCCTCGCCCTCGCCGATGGAGTCCTCGATCGACTTGGTCCGCATCATGCTCATGAGTGCCGCCTCCGAAGGTCGCCCGTCCCCTGCCGACGCATCGACCGTAGTGGAGCGGCACTGCTCAGGAGTAGGGGAGGGACCGGCCGATCCGGCGTGGCCTCATCCCTGTTCGGACCAGTGCGCGGGTGGGTAGAGCGGGCGCTCGTCGTCCTCGCCGGCCACGCGCACCACGGGGATCTCGCCGGTGTCACCCAGGTGCAGCGGGTCGCCGAGGTTCGAGCTGCGGTACCAGGACTCCGGCCGGCTGGCCGGGCTCGGCTCCTCCCGCCCGCTCGGCCGCGGCTCCCCGCGCCCGCCTGCGGGAGCCGGCCCACCGGCATCCGGGCCACCGCTCGGGCCACCACCGGCGCCACCGGGCCCGCTGCCGTCCCGCGGCGGCGGTTGCTGGGGAGGCGGACTGTTCGGTGCGATGCGCAGCAGCGAACCGGGGCCGAAGAGCTGGGTGCAGATGGCCTTGTAGTGGACGTCGGCATCCGGCACGTGGTCGATGTTCGACAAAGCCTGGTCCTGGCCGGCCGACTCGAGCACGAAGTTGCCGTAGCCGAGGATGCGACCGAGGATCGAGCGGTCGTACGTCATGTCGGTGACCTTGAGCAGCGGCATCATCGCGACCCGCCGGCGGATGAAGCCGTAGAAGAGCAGGAAGCGCTTGTCGGTGGCGACGAACCAGTCGCGGCGCCAGTTGAGCACGCGCCACAGCAGCCACAGGGCCGCTCCCCACCAGAGCAGCAGGCTCGCGTTGTGGAGGAGCTGGCCGGCCGGGCTCAGCGGGACCGTGACGTCGACCCAGAACGCGAATGCCGTTGCGGCTGAGGCGATCAGGATCTCGCGGGCCAGGTGCACCCAGTGCAGCCGGACGGCGACGATGATCGTCTCGCCGTCGACGAGGTAGCGCTCCAGCTCACGGTCGAGCCGCAGGCGGCGCGCCATGTCACCCGTTGATCAAGGACGTGAAGAACGACGCGACGTTGCTGACCGCGTTGACCGTGAAGTCCCAGGCGGCGCGGAACATGCTCGCGGCCTCGGTGGGCGCGGTGAAGATGGCGTAGAGCAGGAAGATGACGACCAGCCACATCACGATCTTCTTGATCGGGGGCATGCTCATGTCCTCCTGCGTCGGGTGTGCCGTGCGCACGCCTCAGCCAGCATGGTGTCAGATGTGACGGGTGTGACGGTTGATGCGAACCGATCGGGCGTGTCGCGGCCGGCATCCGGATGCCGTGCCGCCACCTCCCGACGTGACCGGCGGCCACGCTCCGCCGCGGGTCACTGGGCCAGGCCGTAGAGCCGGTCGCCCGCGTCCCCGAGGCCGGGCACGATGTACCCGACCTCGTTGAGCCGGTCGTCGATCGCGCCGGTGACCAGGGTGATGGGAGGGATGACGTCGGCCAGCTCCTCCTGCAGGTGCGCGATGCCCTCGGGGGCGCTGAGCAGGGTGACCGCCGTGATGTCGTCGGCACCGCGCTCGATGAGGAACTTGATGGCGTCGGCCATCGAGCCGCCGGTCGCGAGCATCGGGTCGAGCACGTAGACCTGCCGGCCGCTCAGGTCGTCGGGCAGCCGGTTGGCGTAGGTGATCGCCTGCAGCGTCTCCTCGTCGCGCTGCATCCCGAGGAAGCCGACCTCGGCGCTGGGCAGCAGGCGCACCATGCCCTCGAGCATGCCCAGGCCCGCGCGCAGGATGGGCACGACGAGGGGCTTGGGGTTGCTCAGCTTGATGCCGGTCGTCGGCGCCACCGGAGTCTCGATCTCGAACGGCTCGACCCGCACCTCGCGGGTGGCCTCGTAGGCGAGCAGCGTCATCAGCTCTTCAGCGAGGCGGCGGAAGGTGGGGGAGTCGGTTCGCCTGTCCCGGAGGTAGGTCAGCTTGTGGGCGATGAGCCGGTGGTCCGGGTTGATGACGCGCATGGGTGAAACTTAGCGCGTGCCCCCTCCGCCCGACCCTGCGCTCGCTGCGTGGATGCGCCGCGCCCTGACCCTGGCTCAGCAGGCCTCGGATGCCGGTGACGTGCCGGTGGGCGCGCTGGTGGTGGACTCGAACGGCGAGGTGGTCGGCGAGGGGTGGAACCTGCGTGAGGCACAGCAGGATCCCACCGCGCACGCCGAGGTGGTGGCCCTGCGGGCCGCCGCCCACCGGCTCGGGTCCTGGCGCCTGTCGGGGTGCACCCTCGTCGTGACGATGGAGCCGTGCCCGATGTGTGCCGGAGCCACGATGCTCGCCCGGGTGGAGCGCATCGTGCTCGGTGCCTGGGACCCCAAGCTCGGGGCGTGCGGCTCGGTGTGGGACGTCGTGCGCGACCGACGCTCCACCCACCGGGCCGAGGTCGTCGGCGGGGTGCTCGAGGACGAGTGCGGCGCCATCGTGCGCGACTTCTTCGCCGGTCACCGGTCCTGACGGCCGGGTTGCCCGGGGCGACACCGTGCCCACGCCGCGCCGTCTCCAGGCGGGAGGCCGCGCGTTCGCGTGCCGCCACCGATTTCGGGGCGGGCCGCCGGAACGGGTAACCTCTCCGGCGGTGGCGTGTCCGAGCGGCCTAAGGAGCACGCCTCGAAAGCGTGTGAGGGTTTACGCCCTCCGTGGGTTCAAATCCCACCGCCACCGCCAGCCAGCCGGCCAGACAAAGAGCGCCCCGCAGCAGCGGGGCGCTTCTTTGTCTGGCCGGTGCCAAAGGGGGTCCGACCACCACCGACTGCCGGCAGTCAGCGCCTCAGGCCGCGGAAGGCGGTGAGCAGCGCGTCGACGGCGTCGTCCGACAGTGACTGCACCGTCACCGAGCCCAGCGCATCGACGGTGAGCCGCAGCTGGTCGAGGTAGGTCCGGCACCCCTCGCACAGGGCGAGGTGCCGGTCGACCGCCGCGACCTCGCCGGGCGTCAGCGCCCCCTCCAGGTAGTCGGTGAGCAGCTCGACGAGCTCCTGGCAGGCCACGTCGCGCGGGGACAGGGCCGTCACGCCGTGATCACCTCCACCTCCAAGAGGCTACGCAGCCGGGCCCGCCCGCGGTGGAGGAGCACCCGCTGGTTGGCCGGCGTGAGGTCGAGCAGCTCGCACACCTCGGGCGACGAGAAGCCGTGCACGTCGCGCAGCTCGACCACGGCCCGTTGCCGCCCGGGCAGCTCCAGGAGCGCCCCGGCGAGGACGGCCCGCAGCTCGGCCGTCAGCACGAGGGACTCGGGCCCCCACCGCACCGGGGCCGCCGCCTCGCGCCACCCACCCGGGTACCGGTCGTCGGGACCCCGGAACCGGTCGGGGTCGACGGTCGGCCCGGCCAGCTCGGCCATCCCCACCGCGTCACCCCGGCCGCGGCGCCGGGCCGTGTTCACCAGGATGCGGAACACCCAGGTGCGCAGGCTGGCCCGGCCCTCGAACAACCGCAGCCCGCGCAGCACCCCGACCCACGCCTCCTGCACCACGTCCTCGGCGCTGGCGTCGGTGCGCACGTGGCCCCGCGCCACGCGCAGCATCGCCGGGGACCACGCCCGCACCACCGCGGCGAAGGCCGCTTCGTCTCCTGCACGCAGCCGGTCGACGAGGCCCTCGTCCGTGATGGTCACTGGCGCAACGTAGCCCCGAGCCGCGACCCACGGGAAGCGTTCGCGGGCAGCCGTAAGGCCCCCGAAAGCAGGGGCCGGCCGGCGGGGTCGGCGTCACACGAGCTCGGTCAGCCGGCCGGGCGACGGTCCGGTGAGTCGGGTCCGTGTAACGCTGCAGCTCGAAGTGACACCACAGGTGACATACGGTGCCGCGAACCGGTCGCGGCGTTCCACGGGAGGTCCGATGTCCGAACAGGCACTCGCGGCGGCACGCCGCTCACTGCACGCGGTGGCCGAGCTCGTGATCGCCGGCCCCCAACAGGCGTCTACCGGCGACATCCGGCTGCGCGTCGTGTCCGGCGGTTTCGCCGGCACGGTGTCAGGAGTGCGCGTCGACGGCGCCGAACTGGTGTGGAGCGGCGGCCGCACCCCGCTCGCCGGCACCTGTCACACGCTTGCAGCGGCGGCCGGCGTCACCGCGGTCGCACCGGACGCCTACCAGCACGGGTCGGGGGTCGACCCCGACGAGCAGCTCGTGCTCGACCCCGAGGCCACGGCCCTGCTGCTGGGCTGGTTCGCCCGAGGGGATGCGGCGCTGCAGGCGTTCGCACCGGGCGCGGAGCGGGTGCTGTGGCCGGAGCACTTCGACGTCGGTTACGCACTGGACGAGGTGAACTACGGGGTGTCGCCAGGCGATGACGGCCACCCGGCGCCCTACGCCTACGTCGGCCCGTGGACCCGGCGGGACGGCCCTTTCTGGAACGCTCCCTTCGGTGCCGCGTGCGCCGCCGCGCAGCTGCCGGAGGTGGCGGACGTGGTCGACTTCTTCAGGCGGGGCCGGTCCGAGGCGGCCCGCGTCTGAGCGGCACCCAGCGGGCGAGTGCCGGCGTCAGGTGGTGGCCGGTGGTGACGCCGGCAGGTGCAGGGTGAACCGGCATCCGCCGCCGGCGTTCAGGACGTCCACCGCGCCACCGTGCGCTCGGGCCACCCCGGCGACGATCGCCAGACCCAGCCCTGACCCGGCATCGGCGTCCGGGGTGCGCGCCGTGCTGCCGCGGTAGCCGGTCTCGAAGACCCGAGCCAACACGTCGTCGGGTATGCCGCCGCACTCGTCCTGCACGCTGATGACCACTCCGTCACGCTCCGGAAGCACCGTCGTCGTGACCTCGCCACCGCGCGGGGTGTGCCGGATGCCGTTGGCCACCAGGTTGGCGACCGCCCGGCTCAGGTCCGCGGGGGCCACCCGGCACCGCACGCCGGCGCCTGCCGACCCGCTCAGCCGCACGCCTGCGGCATCCGCGATGGGCCGCAGGCCGGCGACGGTGTCGGAGACGAGGTCGCCCACGTCGGTCTCGGCCATCTGCAGGTCGGGGTGGGCGGCCTGCAGGCGGGAGAGCGCGAGGAGCGCATCGACCAGGTCTCCCATCCGCCCGACCGCCTCACGCACCTGGCGCATGGCCGTCGGCACGTCGGTCGCCACCCCGTCCTCGACCGCCTCGCTGATCGCCCGGATGCCGGCCAGCGGGGTGCGCAGGTCGTGTGACACCCACGCGACCAGCTCGCGCCGGTCGGCCTCGGCCCGGGCCTCCTGCTCACGGGCCATCCGGTCGGCGGTCGCGGCCCGGTCGGCGGCGATCACCCGGCGAGCGACAAGGGCGCCGAGCACCGCCGCGACCGGGACCGCCGCAAGGAGGACGAGGAGCACCGTCGTGGAGTCCTGCGGGCGCAGGAACATGGCCCGTGAGCTCGCGTACACCCCTGCTGCGACCGCCACGACGACGACGACCGGAGCTGCCACCGCGGCACGGCCCACCGACCGGCGGGCGAGTGCCACCACGACGACCACACCCAGCAGGCCGACGACGAGGGTGACCGCGGCGGACAGCACCACCGCCGACAGCTGGGTGGACATCAGGGCGCACCCGGCGGCCGGGCGTCCCAGCGGTAGCCGACGCCGAACACCGTGACGAGCCGGCGGGGTGCGGAAGGCTCGGCCTCGACCTTCTCCCGCAGCCGGCGCACGTGCACCGTCACGGTGGACTCGTCGCCGAACTGCCAGCCCCACACCTCGCGCATCAGCTCCTCGCGGCGGTGGACCACGCCCGGATGGCTGAGGAACCAGTCGAGCAGGGCGAACTCCCTTGCCGTGAGGGCCAGCTCACGCCCTCCGCGGGTGACGACGTGCGCGCGCCTATCGAGCACCAGGTCACCGTCGGCGCTCACGTCCACGGTGGAGGTGGTTCCCTCGCGGGCGTCGTCGGCCGCGGCACCCGTCTCCGGCGCCGCCCGGCGCAGGACGGCCTGTACCCGCAGCACGAGCTCACGCGGGCTGAACGGCTTGGTGACGTAGTCGTCCGCTCCCGACTCGAGCCCGACGACCCGGTCGACCTCGGCACCCAGGGCGGTGAGCATGACGATCGGCACGTCACCCGACGCCCGGAGCCGCCGGCACACCTCGAGCCCGTCGATGCCCGGCATCATCAGGTCGAGCACCACCAGGTCGGCCGGGTCGGACCGCATCGCGCGCAGCGCCTCGGCTCCGTCCGCCGCCTCCACGACCTCGTGGCCGGCGGCGCGCAGGTAGGAGACGACGACCTCGCGCACCGTCACGTCGTCATCGACGACCAGGACCCGGGCCATCGGCACCACCCTTCCGCGATCGGGACACCAGGATGTCCGCGGCGACCGCCAGCACGGTCAGTGTGACAAGGACGAGCCAGCCCAGCACGTAGTTCCGGTCGAGGAGCGTGGGGTTGTCGGCTCGCGCCCCGAAGCGACCGAGGACGGGGATCGCCACCACCGTGACCGTCCCGAGCACGACGGCCCCCACGACCACCGGGGCGGGAAGGGAGCCGCGCCACAGCCGGGCGACGACGAAGCACCCGGCGATCGTCACCGGAGCGAGCAGGCCGTCGTGGAGCAGCACGCCGCCGACCAGCCAGGTCATCGCCGCGCGCAGGTTGTCGAGCCCGAGGTCGAGCAGCGCTACGAGTCCGTACGCCGCCACCCCGACGCCGAGGGCCCCGATGGCCAGCCGCAGCCTCATGTCAGCACCTCGAGCCGGCCGACCCACTTGGT
>JBJMHU010000114.1:0-3430 GCA_045807225.1 Ornithinibacter sp.
TACTTCGGCTCGGGCATCTGCTCGTAGAGCCGCTTGATCGCCGGAGCCATCTTGTCGGTCACGGTGCCCGAGACGACCATGAGGTCCGCCTGCCGGGGGCCGGGTGCGAACGGGATGACGCCGAGCCGGATGAAGTCGTGCCGGGCCATGCTGGCCGCGATGAACTCGATCGCGCAGCAGGCGAGGCCGAAGTTGAAGACCCACAGGCTGTAGCGCCGACCCCAGTTGAGCACCAGCCGCAGCGGCCGCGGCGCGGCCTCGGCGAGGGGCCCCACGCGAGGAGCGGGCAGGTCGACGGCCACGCGGTCACCCTAGCGCCGGGACGCCTGCCGGGCTCGCGCCCGCCCCGCACGGTCGTCCCCCGCATTTCCGTGCACAACTGCGCTGGGGACCGACCCGGCGACCGCACTTCCGTGCACAAGTGCGGTTGAAGGGGCCCCGTGGACCGCGTTTCCATGCACAAGTGCGATTGGCGGGTGCTGCAGGGGCGGGTCACAGCCAGCGCAGGACGCCGCGGCGCCAGGCGTAGGCCAGGCCGACGCCGAGCACCCCGAGGAACACGCCCATCTCGGCGAGCGTGCGCCAGCCGAAGCCGGGCAGCCGGAGCACGGTCGCCCAGGGCAGCAGGTACATCGCGTCCACCGCGAACACGACGTACAGGTACGCGTACAGGTAGTACCGGACGTTGATCTGCGCCCAGCCCTCGCCGACCGGGTCGACGCCGGACTCGTACGTCGTCAGCTTGGCGGCCGTGGGGGCGTGCGGGCGCAGCAGCCGGGTACCCACGGTGCCGGCGACGAACAGGGCGACACCGGCGAGGACGACCAGCCCCACGACGGCGTACGGCGGCAGCGGGCCCATGGCGCCGAGGCTACCGGGACCAGCCGCCACGGCATCCACGGATAACTCGTGTGCGGAAGAAACACCAGAGACGGCGACTTATCCTTGAGGTGACGTCAGTGACGCCAGCACCCACGGCCCTGTACCCGAGCACTCCGAGGCGATTCTTCGCATGACCACCAGCAAGCAGGTTCAGCGGCTCGATCGGGTCGTGATCCGGTTCGCGGGAGACTCCGGCGACGGCATGCAGCTGACGGGTGACCGGTTCACCTCGGAGACGGCGGCGCTGGGCAACGACCTGTCCACCCTGCCGAACTTCCCCGCCGAGATCCGTGCCCCGCAGGGCACGCTCCCCGGCGTGTCGAGCTTCCAGCTGCACTTCGCCGACCACGACGTGCTGACCCCGGGCGACGCGCCGGACGTCCTCGTCGCGATGAACCCGGCGGCGCTGAAGGCCAACCTGCCCGACCTGCCACGCGGCGCGACCGTGATCGTCGACACCGACGAGTTCAGCAAGCGCAACCTGGCCAAGGTCGGCTACTCCACCAGCCCGGTCGACGACGGCAGCCTCGACTCCTTCCACGTGCACCCCGTGGCCCTGACGAGCATCACGGTCGAGGCCCTGGCCGACTTCCCGGGTCTGACCCGCAAGGAGAAGGAGCGGGCGAAGAACATGTTCGCCCTCGGCCTGTTGTCGTGGATGTACACCCGCCCCACCACCGGCACCGAGAACTTCCTCACCCGCAAGTTCGGCGCCCGGCCCGACATCCTCGCGGCCAACCTGGCCGCCCTGCGCGCCGGCTGGAACTACGGCGAGACCACCGAGGACTTCGCCTCCCACTACGTGGTCGCCCCGGCCAAGATGCCGGCCGGCACCTACCGCAACATCACCGGCAACAGCGCGCTCGCCCTGGGCCTGGCCGCCGCGGCACACCGCGCCGGCCTCCCCCTCGTGCTCGGGTCCTACCCCATCACCCCGGCCTCCGACATCCTGCACTCGCTCGCCGCGCTCAAGCGGCACGACGTGACCACCCTGCAGGCCGAGGACGAGATCGCCGGCATCGGCATCGCCATCGGCGCCAGCTTCGGCGGTGCCATCGGGGTCACCACCACCTCGGGCCCCGGCGTCGCCCTGAAGTCCGAGGCGATCGGCCTGGCCGTCTCGCTCGAGCTGCCGCTGGTCGTCGTCGACGTGCAGCGCGGCGGACCCTCCACCGGCCTGCCCACCAAGACCGAGCAGGCCGACCTCCTGCAGGCCATGTTCGGCCGCAACGGCGAGTCGCCGGTGCCGATCGTGGCGCCCCAGACGCCCGCCGACTGCTTCCGGGCCGCCATGGATGCCGTGCGCATCGCCACGACCTACCGCACCCCCGTGTTCCTGCTGTCCGACGGCTACCTCGCCAACGGGTCCGAGCCGTGGGCCGTGCCGTCGGTCGAGTCCCTGCCCGACCTGCACGTCGAGTTCGCGAGCGCGCCCAACGACACCGACGCCAAGGGCGAGCCGGTCTTCCACCCGTTCCTGCGCGACGAGGAGACCCTGGCCCGGCCCTGGGCCATCCCCGGCACGCCCGGCCTCGAGCACCGCATCGGCGGCATCGAGAAGGCCGACGTCACGGGCAACATCAGCTACGACCCCGACAACCACGACCTGATGACGCGGCTGCGCCAGGCCAAGGTCGACGGCATCGTCGTGCCCGACCTCGAGATCGACGACCCCAGCGGCAACGCCCGCATCCTGGTGCTGGGCTGGGGCTCCACCTACGGCCCGATCGCGGCCGCGACCCGGGTGGTCCGCAACGCCGGCCAGGCCGTCGCCCGGGCGCACCTCACCACCGTCAACCCGTTCCCGCGGAACCTCGGCAAGCTGCTGCACGACTACGACCGGGTGGTCGTGCCCGAGATGAACCTCGGCCAGCTGGCGATGCTGCTGCGCGCCGAGTTCCTCGTCGACGTCCGCTCGCACACGTCGGTGCGTGGCCTGCCGTTCTCCACGGTCGAGCTCGCCGACGTCATCTCCACGACCCTCGAGGAGCTCTCGTGACCGCCACCGACCTGGGGATGCCGGTCAGCGGCCTGCGCTCCGTCCCGCACCTCCCCGACGACGCCGGCAAGCAGACCAAGCGCGACTTCACCTCCGACCAGGAGGTGCGCTGGTGCCCCGGGTGCGGCGACTACGTCATCCTCGCGGCGGTGCAGTCCTTCCTGCCCGAGCTGGGGCTGAAGCGCGAGAACATCGTCTTCGTCTCCGGCATCGGCTGCTCGAGCCGGTTCCCCTACTACCTCGACACCTACGGCATGCACTCGATCCACGGCCGGGCGCCGGCCATCGCCACCGGGGTGGCGATGACCCGTCCGGACCTCGCGGTCTGGGTGGTCACCGGCGACGGGGACGCGCTGAGCATCGGCGGGAACCACCTGATCCACGCCCTGCGGCGCAACGTGAACATCACGATCATGCTGTTCAACAACCGGATCTACGGCCTCACCAAGGGCCAGTACTCCCCCACGTCCGAGCAGGGCAAGGTGACCAAGTCGACGCCCGCCGGCTCGGTGGACCGCCCGTTCAACCCGCTGTCGCTCGCGCTGGGCG
>JBJMHU010000115.1:0-30659 GCA_045807225.1 Ornithinibacter sp.
TGGCGCACGAGCACGGGGCACTCGTGATCCACGACGAGATCGCCACCGGGTTCCACCGCACCGGGCCCCTGTGGGCCGGCGCGTGGCGCGGCACCGTCGACCACCTTGGCAAGGGTGCTCCGGACATCCTGTGCGTCGGCAAGGCGCTGACCGGGGGCTACCTCACGCTCGCCGCCGTGCTGTGCACGCGCGCCGTGGCCCAGGGCGTGAGCGCCGGCGAGGCCGGCGGGCTCATGCACGGGCCCACGTTCATGGGAAACCCGCTGGCCTGTGCCATCGCGTCGGCGAACCTCGACCTGCTGGCTGCGCGCGACACGCAGGCCGAGGTGGCCCGCATCGAACGAGGCCTGACCGCGGGACTGGAGCGGGCGGCATCCCTGGAGTCGGTGCGTGACGTGCGGGTTCTCGGAGCCGTCGGGGTCGTGCAGCTGCACGAGCCGGTACGGGCGGCGCAGGTGACCGCGGCCGCCATCGAGCGGGGGGTGTGGCTGCGGCCGATCCCCGACCTCGTCTACACGATGCCGCCCTACGTGACGTCCGACGCCGACCTGTCCCTGCTCACGCGGGGGCTGCTCGGTGCCGTGGAGTCCGTGCACGGCTGAGCGCCGGCCGCCCGTCCGAGCGCCGCACGCCGCCGGGCCGGCCGGCGCCGAGGGAGGGGGATGACTCCGCCCTCAGCGGCGGGCGAGCGAGACGGCCACCAGCACCGGGCCTGACCGGCGGCTGGACGGGGCACTCGACCCGCACCCCGCCGTGCCGTCGTCGGTGCCGGACGCGCACGACCCGCACCCACCGCTGGGACAGCCGGCGCTGAGCTGCTTGGCCTCCAGCCGACCCATCCGCACCAGGTGGTCGACGCAGGCCCGCACCGTGTCGAGCGGCAGGTCGCACCGGCCGGCCACCTCGGAGAGCGAGTGGGCACCGCCGTCGAACGCTGCGAGCACCGCGGTCAACGGACCGCCGGCACCGGCGGTGCGCGTCGCCGTGGTGCTCACCACAACATGCTCCCGACCTGGAAGACGAGCACGGCGAGCGTCCACGCGATGACGAGCTGCAGTCCGACCCCGAATGCCGTCCAGCGCGTGCCGAGCTCGCGCCGCTGCGCGGACAGCGTTGCGACACACGGAGTGTAGGCGAGCAGGAACACCATGAACGCCGCCACCGCCGCTGCCGTGTGGCCGCCGCTGGCGACGGCGAAGGTGTGGTGCAGCTGCACCCCGAGGGCACCCGGGTCGTGCGACGAGGCCGGCTCGACGAGCGCGTAGGTCTGTGCCCACGACGAGATCACCGCCTCCTTGGCCACGAACCCGACGAGCAACGCGGACACCGCCTCCCACTGGCCGAACCCGGCCGGAGAGAGCAGCGGTGCGACGGCCCGCGACAGCGCGGCGTACAGGCTCTCCGACACCGGCACGTCGCCGAACGACCCCACCCCGACCGGGATCGACTGCAGCAGCCACACCACGACCACCGTGGCGACGATGATGCCGGATGCCGTGCGCAGGAACCCCTGCAGCCGCAGCCAGGTGACCGACAGGCTGAGCCGCAGCGTCGGTCGCTGGTAGGGCGGCAGGTCGATGACGAGCGGGTCGGCGCCGACCGCCCGCCACAGCGTGGCCCGCAGCCCGAGCCCCACGACCACGACGAGCAGGATCGACACGACGTACATCCCGAACACGACCGTGCCCGCGTGCGCCGGGAAGAACGTCGTCGCGAGCAGCACGTAGACCGTGAGCCGGGCCGAGCACGACGTGAACGGGACGAGCAGCGCGGTGAGCACCCGGTGACGCGCGTTGGGCAGGATGCGTGTCGCCGACACCGCCGGGACGTTGCAGCCGAAGCCGACGACGATCGGCAGGAAGGCGCGGCCGGGCAGCCCGAGGCGGCTCATCGTCCGGTCGCTGACGACGGCGGCCCGGGCGAGGTAGCCGGAGTCCTCGAGCACCGCCAGCAGCAGGAACATCAGCGCCATCAGCGGCACGAAGGTCAGCAGCATCCCCACCCCGGCGATGACGCCGTCGACCACCAGCCCGCGCACCGGCGTGCCACCCAGCCCGACGGCGTCGACCAGCCGGCCGCCCACCGACGACACCGGCCCCGACACGAAGGCGCCCAGCGCGTTCTGCAGCGGCGCGGCCAGGGTGGTCGTCGCCTGGAAGACCAGCCACATGACGCCGAGGAACAGCAGCGGCCCGAGAACCGGAGCCGTCGCGAAGCGGTCGATGCGGTCCGACCAGGTGCGCCGGGTCATCGCCCGCCTGCTCACGGATGCCGTGACGGCGGCGTCGATCCAGCCGAACCGTTCGTCGGCGGCGGCCAGCTCGTCATCCTCCACGTGGACGGCGACCGGCTCGGCGCCCCCGGTTCGGGTTGCGAGGACTCCGACGTCGAGCGCCGCCCCCGCGGCCGCCACCAGCCCGTCGACACCCGAGCGTCGGCGTGGGTCGAGCGCGACGACCGGGCAGCCGATCACCATGGCGAGCGCGTCGGCATCCACCTGGATGCCGCGGCGCTCGGCGACGTCGCCCATGGTGAGGGCGACGACGACGGGCAGCGAGGTCTCGCGCACCTGCGCCACGAGGTAGAGGCTGCGCGCCAGGTGGGCAGCGCTCGCCACGAGCACCACGACGTCAGGCCGCTCGTCGCCCTCGGCGAGCACGACGTCACGGGTCAGGGCCTCGTCGGGGCTGAGCGGGTCGAGCGAGTAGGAGCCCGGCAGGTCGACGACGTCGGCGACCCGGCCCTCGACCACGCAGCCGCCACGGCCGACCTCGACCGTCGTGCCCGGCCAGTTGCCCACGGTGCGACGGGCTCCGGTGAGCGCGTTGAACAGGGTCGACTTGCCGACGTTCGGCGCACCCGCGAGCACCACGACGGGTGCACCCACGGGGGCTGCGAGCGGCGAGCCGTCCTCGTGGCAGGAGGGAGCCGACGACGTCCGCGGGACGGGGGGCACGGTGCTCACGCGGAGGTTCCCTCGGTGGCGGGTGCCGGCACGGTCTGCACCGACTCGAGCACCTCTCGCCCCAGCGCGACCCGCGAGCCCGCGAGGTCCACGATCCGACCGCCGCCGGAGGTGCGCTGCACGCAACGGACGTGGCTGCCGACTCGCAACCCCAGCTCGGCGAGACGTCGGGTGAGGGCGGTCGGCCCGACCGCGCCGACGACCCGCAGCTCGGTGCCGATCGGAGCCCGCGCGAGGGACGTCGCCACCCCTCGACGCTAACACCGGGTTAGGCGAACCTAAGCATGGGAGAAGGCAATTGAAACCAACCTCACACTCCCCCGGTGTCAGCGGCCCGCGACCTCGGCCGTCGAGCCGTCGCGAGCCATGAGGCCCACCGTTGGCGGCGATGCCGGTCGGGCCCGGCCTCTGCGGAAGCGCCCACCGAACGCCAGACCTCCGCAGCGTGCGCAGGCCCGGAGCACCGGCATGTTCCACGACGTGGCCGATCCGTTTACAACGTTGTAACGACGCGGTATAACTGAGCGACCGCGCTCGGTCGCCATGCCCCCCAGCCGCCGGGACCGTCGCTCCAGGCAAGCCCCCTCGACCTTGCCGGAACGTCGTGCCGGCTGTCCTCGATCCCCCGACAAGGAACCGGACCGTGCAGACCGCCTCCAGCACTCCCTTCCCCCACGACATCGTCGACGACGTGTCGGCGCTCGACGACCTGGGGATCACCGTCCGCAAGGCTGCCTTCGACGTGGCGTGGGTGGACCGGATGCACGAGGACGTGATGGCGGCCTTCGCCGAAGCACGAGGCCGGCAGGCCGGAGCCCTCAGCAGGGGTCCGAACCGGTGGTACGTGGAGGTGCACCCTGAACAGCTACGCGGGTTCGTGGAGCTGGTCAGCCATCCCTGGGTCCGGGCGGTGTGTCAGGCCGTGCTCGGTCCGGACTACCGGATCGTGGAGATCGGCTTCGACGTGCCGTTCGCGGGTGCGGTGGACCAGCCCTGGCACCGCGACTTCCGCTCACCCGAGGAGACCTGGCGCGAGCGGCGGCTGACGTCGTTGGCGTTCAACCTGACCACGGTGGACACCACCGCGGAGATGGGGCCGTTCCAGATCGCACCAGGCACCCACTTCGAGGGCGGACAGGAGTGGGATCACGGGATGTTCCCGCCGCGTTCGCAGTGGCCCAGGCTCGAAGCCCGGTCGCAGCTGAGGATGCCGCAGCGTGGGGACATCTCGGCTCGCTCGGCGCTGGCCCTGCACCGTGGCACGGCCAACCACAGCGCGCAGCCCCGCCCGGTGGTGATCCTGGGCGTCGACGGTCCCGACAAGCACGACGCGCGGCACGACATGACGGTGACCCATGACTTCTGGGAGGCCCTGGGACCAGACCTGCGCCACCACCTGCACGCCCGGGTGGTCGACGAGCTGGCCCCACTGCGACAGCGCCACACCATCGAGGGCCTGGTGATGGGCGTCGAGTGAGGCCGGCGCACTGGTGACGGGGCTGAGGACCCACCCCAGGGCGGCTACTCCGCCTTCGCCTGACCCCACCCGTGCCAGTGGTCGACCCGCATCCAGCAGCTGACCCGCGGCCGTTCGCGGTTCGGGTAGGGCTGGCCGCCGTAGTGCATCGAGAGGCGGTCGATGTCGGCGAGCGCCTTGTCGGGGTCGTCCTCCCACCGCACGATCGGGCCGCGCACGCTGACGTGGGTGTACCACTCGTCCTCCTTCAACGCGGTGAGCGCGACCTCCGGACGCTCGCGCATCCAGTCCAGCCGCGCGCGACCGGCATCCATGTTGAGCAGCACGGTGCCGTCGTCCTCGACGAGGTACCACGTGGCGACCGACATCGGGGAGCCGCTGGGCATCAGCACGGCGACCACCGCGGGGTTGGGCTGCGCGAACAGCTCGGCGACCTCGGCGGGCAAGGGGGCCTGGGGCATGTGTCCTCCTGGGACGGCTGGTGTCAGGTCTCGCCCGGGTTCGGGGAGATGGAGGTGATCAGGTCGTGGGAGCCGTCGGCGTGGGCGACCTCGGCGTACCAGCGGAGGCCACCATCGGGCAGGGCGACCGCCGTGGCGTAGCGCAGCGCGCCGTCACCGTGCGGTGCGGATGCCGCGGGGCCGCCGTCGTCGGCCACGAGCGTCGGGCTGCCGTCGCGCGACCGGGCGACTCCGGTGCGCTCGAACCAGTTCTCCTGCACCGAGGCTCGCCCGTCGTAGACCGCGACGACGGGGTCGCGGGAGAGCACGGCGGTGACCCGGGCACCACGGGCGTCCCAGCTGCCCGCGGTGCCGCGCAGCACCTCGCCGAGGTCGGTCCAGGCCAGGCCGTCGTCGCTGCGCAGCAGGCGGGTCGTCATCCGGTCCTCCTGGCCGGGCTCGTCCAGGGGGTGGCAGCACAGCCACATCCACCACCCGTCGTCGTCGAGGAGCACCACCGGGTCCTTGACCCCGACGTCGCGGCTGCCGGGGCGCACCACGGTGCGGCGGCCCTCGGGCAGTGCCGGTGGGCTGTCGGCGTCGAGGGACTCGACCCACCAGTGCTTCGAGCCGGGCGTCGCGCAGCTGAGGTACAGGCGCCAGCCGCCGTCGGGGCGGAGCACCAGGGCCGGCCGCTCGAGGGATGCCGCGCCGAAGGCCTCACGGCCGATGCTCGCCACCGGCTCGAACGCCCGCCCGTCATCCGACCGCGCCACGACCACCTCGACGCCCCGGCCGCCGCCGACCGGGCGGCGCAGCCGGTAGGCGAGCCAGACGGTGCCGTCATCGTCGCGGGTAGCGCTCGGGGCCCCCGCCCAGTGGCCGGGGCCGCGCCCGGGTGCCGGCACGACGACCTCACCGTCGGCGGTCGGCAGGGGCAGGGCGGTCACTCCCCGAGGCTAGCCACCGGAGCCGTCGCTCACCCGCGGGCCAACCGCGCAACCGTGGCAACGGCATCCTCGGTGGTGAGACCGAGGCCGCGGGCCCGGTCGAGATAGGCAGCGGCCGCCGCCTCCAGCGCCCGCTGCGGAGTCGGCGGCGACGAGGCGGTCGTGGCGACCCGGGTGCCGCCGCCACGGCGGGAGCGCACGTAACCGGCCTGCTCCAGCTCGCGGTAGCTGCGGGCGACGGTGCCGACCGCCAGGCCGAGGTCGGCCGCGAGCTGGCGCACCGGCGGCAACCGGTCACCCGGGCCGAGCACCCCCGAGCCGATGAGGTCGGCGAGCTGACGCCGCAGCTGCTCGTACGGCGGGGTCGGGTCGAGGACGTCGACGGTGACCGTCGAGAGGGTCATCGCACCGGCGCTCCGACCGGGGCCACGCCACCGGGCAGGGGACGGGGCAGGTCGTCGACCCGGATGGTGGGCGGCAGCACCAGCCCGGCGAGCAGGCCGATCGCGGTCCCGATGGCAAGCGGACCCACGACGGCTGCCGTCCACGCGACGAGCCGCTGCCCGAGCCCCCCGTCGCACGGGGTCTGCAGGAGCGCGGAGGACACCAGCAGCGCCACCGGCCCGAGCGTGCCGAGCACCGTGACGGTCGCCGCAGCGAGCACGTTGGCCGCCGACCAGCGCCGCAGCATCGTGTCGAGGCCCCGGCTCCCGAGCTCGGGGCGAGGTCGGGCGACGATGGCCCGCAGTGCCACGCCGGCCAGTACCGCGAGCACGCCGAGGGCGACGGCCAGCGGGGCCGCGTAGAAGGAGCCGGGCCACGGGCCGTGGCTGCCACCCAGGACGACCGTTCCCAGGTCGGGGTCGGTGATGGTGCAGCGTCGGGCGAAGGCGCGACCCGCCCGGCCCAGGTCGTCGGCCGACCCCCACGCGGCGCCCAGGGCCAGGGCGCCGACGAGCAGGGCGGTCGAGCCGGCGAGCACGACGACCCGGCCCCGCGGCAGGATCTCCGAGAGCGTGCGGGTCTCGACCACGGCAGAGCGGCGGATGCCGAGCGCCGGCCGGGCGGTCAGCTCGCCGGCGATGGTGCCGAGCAGGACACCGGCGCCAAGGGCCATGGGCGCGAGGGCCGTGACCCGACCCAGCGTGTCGAGCCGCTCGCCGAGCACCAGGAGCAGCACCGCCGCCACCGCGCCGAGGAGCAGGCCCACCACCCGCCAACGGCGGGTGTGACGGGCGACTGCGACGACTCCGGCGTGCTCGTCGGGCCCCACGGTGACCACGACCCGGCGCCCCAGGGCCACGAGCAGGCCGACCACCGCCATCGGCAACGCCAGCAGCACGACCGCCATGACAACCCCCTTTGTATCAACTGACTGGTACAACGTCGAGGATGCCGTCGCTCGAGCACTTGTGTCAAGCACGTGCCACAAACCGCGGATGCCGCGCGGTCCGGCCAGCTCACGGGGAGCCGCTCGAGCCGGGCCCGGTCCTTTCGGAGCTCGCGCCCGGCATCCGGTGCTGGTCACCGGGCTGGCAGGACAGCCCGTCGGCGAAACCGGTCGAGCCGCGTTCGGTTCGCCGTGGCAGGATCGGTGCCGTGACGAGCCCCCTCGACTGGATCCGGGACGCCGCTGCCACCCGTGAGGGCGCGGGGCTGACCCGCCGGCTCAGCACCACCAAGAGCGGCGACGGGCTCGACCTCGCCGGCAACGACTACCTCGGGCTGCGCACGCACCCCGCCGTCATCGCCGGCGCCGTCGCGGCCGCCGAGACCTACGGCGGCGGCGCCGGCGCGTCACGGCTGGTCACCGGCACGCTCGACGTGCACGACGAGCTCGAGGCCGCCCTCGCCGCCCTCACCGGCGCTCCCGCCGCGCTGGCCCTGTCCAGCGGGTATGCCGCCAACCTGGCCGTGCTCACCACGCTCGCCGACGCCGGCACACTGGTCGTCAGTGACGAGCACGCCCACGCGAGCCTGATCGACGGCTGCCGGCTGTCGCGGGCCGCCGTCACGGTGGCGCGGCACAACGACCTCGAGCACGTCGCCGAGCTGCTCTCGCGCCGCGACGCCCCCCGGGCCGTGGTCGTGGTGGAGTCGATCTACTCGGTGCTCGGCGATGCCGCGCCGATCGAGGACCTCGTCGCCCTGACCGCTGAGGCCGGGGCCATCCTCGTCGTCGACGAGGCGCACGCCCTGGGGGTCGTCGGCCCCCGCGGCGGCGGCCTCGTCGCCGCCGCCGGCCAGTCGCAGACCGAGCACGTCGTGGTGACGGCCACCCTCTCGAAATCCCTTGCGGCACAGGGCGGTGCGGTGCTCGCAGCCCCCATCGTGCGAGAGCACCTCGTCAACACCGCCCGCCCGTTCATCTACGACACCGGCCTGGCCCCCGCGTCGGCGGGTGCTGCCCTGGCCGCCCTGGGCGTGCTGCGCGACCACCCCGAGCTCACCGACCGGGTGCACGCCAACGCCGCCCGGCTGGCCGCGGCCTGCGGTGTCGCGGCGCCGGCGGGCGCGGTGATGTCGGTGTCGATGCCCGGGCCACACGAAGCGGTGGAGGCTGTCGAGCGGGCGCGGGCACGCGGCATCCGCATCGGCTGCTTCCGGCCCCCGTCGACCCCCGACGGGTCGTCGCGGCTGCGGCTCACCGCGCACGCCGACCACAGCGAGCACGACCTCGACCGGGCCTGCGAGGTGCTCGGCGAGGTGACCGGCCCCCGTGGCTGACCCACGGTCGCTCACCTCGGTCGTGCTGGTCACCGGCACCGGTACCGAGGTCGGCAAGACTGTCGTCACCGCCGCCCTGGCCGCCGTGGTGCGCAAGCGCGGCAGCGACGTGGCGGTCGTCAAGCCGGCCCAGACCGGTCTGGTCCCCGGCGAGCCGGGCGACGTCGACGAGGTGCGCCGGCTGGTCGGCGACGAGGTGGTGACCCACGAGCTGGTGCGGCTGCGCGACCCGCTCTCGCCCGAGGCCGCAGCCCGGCGCGAGGGGGTGCGCCTGCCGCCGGTGGCCCAGCACGCCAAGCGGATCGGCGAGATCGCGGCGGAGTCGGAGGTCGTGTTGGTCGAGGGGGCAGGCGGCCTGCTCGTGCGGCTCGACGAGCGCGGCGGCACGCTGGCCGACCTGGGAACCGGGTTGCGCTACAAGGGAGTCGGCTGCGGCGTCGTGCTCGTCGTGAGCGCGGGGCTGGGCACGCTCAACACGGCGGCCCTCACGGCCGAAGCCCTGGCGGCCCGCTCGCTGCCGCTGCTCGGTGTGGTGATCGGCTCGTGGCCCGACGACCCCGGCCTGGCGGAGGAGAGCAACCTGGTCGACCTGCCCCGGGTGACCGGGGCGCCGCTGTGGGGCCGCATCCCGGCCGGTGCCGGCGCGCTGACGCGCGAGGCGTTCCTCGAGGGCGTGCACGACTGGTTCTCCCTCGACGACGAGGGCTGAGGCCGCCGCCCTCTTGGCACGTCGTGCAACGTACCCGCGGTTCTCGCACGCTCGGACCGGTGGGAACCGTGTGCACGTCGCACGAGGGTGGGGTTGGCAGGATGGGGGCATGCCGAACCGCCCCGAGCTGAGCCATGATGCCGACGACGACCGCGTCAGCGGGCAGCCCTACCGGGTGAGCGTCGTGTGCTGGGGCAACATCTGCCGGTCGCCGATGGGCGAGTTCCTGCTCCGCGAGGCCATCGAGGACGCCGGCCTCGGCGACCGGGTCGTCGTCGACTCCGCGGGCACCAGCAGCGAGGAGCTCGGCAACGGGATGCACCCGCGCACCGCTGCCGTGCTGCGCCGCAACGGCCACGCCGACAACGGCTGGGGCGAGCACGTGGCCCGCCGCTTCGAGCCGGGCTGGTTCGACCGCTACGACCTCGTGCTGCCCGTCGACCACGTGCACGTCGAGCGCCTCGACCGGATCGCGCGCACGGATGCCGACCGCGCCAAGGTGCGCCTGTTCCGCTCCTTCGACCCGGATGCCGTGGCGCGCGGCGAGCTGGGCATGGACGACCCCTGGTACGGCACCGACCCGGCCTACGACCAGACCTATGCCGAGATCGTGGCGGCCGTGCCCGGCATCGTCGAGCACGTGCAGGCGCAGGTTCAGGCCGACGACCGCGCCTGACCGCCGTCGGTGCAGGATTGACCTATTGGTCGATGTTGCCCCGGGTCCGGGCTCCGGGCCCGGTGACCCTGAGCGCGGGCGGTGGGCACGCGGCATCCGCCCTCTCGTGGCTCTGGGAGGATGGGGGCATGGCCAGCACCGCCCCCGCGACCAGCCTCGCGGCATCCACCTCCCTCGCCGACGCCGAGCCGCACATCGCGCTCGGCGCGCTCGACGGGCGCTACCGCGGCGTCGTGGCCCCTCTCGTCGACCACCTCTCCGAGCCCGCGCTCAACCGGGCCCGGGTGCACGTCGAGGTCGAGTGGCTGATCCACCTCACCGAGCTCGACGTCGTGCCGGGGGTCCGCCGCCTCACGACCGGCGAGCAGGAGGCGCTGCGCGACGTCGTTCGCGGCTTCGGCCCCGCCGAGATCGACGAGATGGCCGCTACCGAGCGGGTGACCCAGCACGACGTGAAGGCGGTCGAGTACTTCCTCAAGAAGCGGCTCACCCAGATCGCGCCGGCGACCGAGGACGCCGGCCTCGCGGAGCTGATCCACTTCGCCTGCACCAGCGAGGACGTCAACAACCTCTCGTACGCCGTCATGGTCAAGGGCGCGGTACGCGAGGTGTGGCTGCCCCGCGCGAGCGCCCTCGTCGAGAAGCTGGCGACGATGGCGAGCGACCTGCGCGAGGTGCCGCTGCTCGCGCACACCCACGGCCAGCCCGCCACCCCCACCACGATGGGCAAGGAGCTCGCCGTGCTCGCCTGGCGGCTGCGGCGCCAGCTCGCCCGCATCGACGACGCCGAGTTCCTCGGCAAGCTCAACGGCGCCACCGGCACCTACGGCGCGCACGTCGCCGCCGTGCCGGATGCCGACTGGCAGGGCATCAGCCGCGCGTTCGTCGAGCACCTCGGCCTGACGTGGAACCCCCTGACCACCCAGATCGAGAGCCACGACTGGCAGAGCGAGCTCTACGCCGACGTCGCCCGCTTCAACCGGGTGCTGCACAACATGTGCACCGACGTGTGGACCTACATCTCGATGGGCTACTTCGCCCAGGTGCGTGGTCAGGGCACCGTCGGCAGCTCGACGATGCCGCACAAGGTCAACCCGATCCGCTTCGAGAACGCCGAGGCCAACCTCGAGGTGAGCAACGCCCTGCTCGACGTGCTCGCCGCCACCCTCGTGCAGAGCCGGCTGCAGCGCGACCTCACCGACTCCTCGATGCAGCGCAACATCGGCTCGGCCTTCGGGCACAGCCTGCTCGCCATCGACAACGCCACCCGGGGCCTGGACGGCCTCGACGCCGTGCCCGCCGCCATGGCCGCCGACCTCGACGCCAACTGGGAGGTGCTCGGCGAGCCCATCCAGTCGGCGATGCGCGCCCTCGGCGCCCGGGGGGTGCCCGGCATGGACCAGCCCTACGAGCGCCTCAAGGAGCTGACCCGCGGCCGCCGCATCGGGCAGGCCGAGCTCGTCGAGTTCGTGCACGGCCTGGGCCTGCCGGCCGACGTCGAGGCCCGGCTCGCGGCGATGACCCCGCAGACCTACGTCGGTCTCGCCCCCGAGCTCGTGGACCACCTCAGGTGAGCGCCCCGACTGCCGCAGCGGCGCTCCTGGCGGCCTGCCTCGCACTGGTGGTGCTGTCGGTCTGGCTGCCGGTGGCCGGCGCCCGCCGCTGGGCACCGAGGCGGTGGCGCGCGTTCACGGCATCCGTCGGTGCGGCCCTCGGCCTGGCGCTCACGGCCTGGCTGGCCGTGCTGTCGTTCACCGCCCTGCCCACCGGGTGACGCCCCGCGCCGACGACCTGCTCGGGACGGGTGGACCTGCGCCCTCATCGCGACGGCCCGTCGAGTAGAGCGGCCCATCACGTCGCAGTCCCGCGTCGTCGTCCACCACTGTCGACCCCAGCTCGCAGCCCGTGACTCCGGAGAGGTCATCCGAACCGGGTGATGCGAGCCCCACCGTGGGCGACGCGGTGCGGGCCCACGAGGCCGCGGCACCTGCGCCCGAGCCCACCGCGACCTGACCGTCAGACGCGGCGCGGCACCTTCCCGGTCAGCTTGAGCAGGGCGCACATCACCTTGTGGCCGCCGTCGGCCGTCGGCCCGAACATCAGCGGGCAGCCGCCGTCGATGACGACCATGCCGAGGTCGCGGCCCAGCGTGGTCGCAGCCGGTGAGACACTGCCCGCGCCCATCGACCGGTGCATCCAGACCTTGGTCATGCCCAGGTTGGCCGCCTCGCGCACGGTGGCCTCGGCGTGCTCCGGCCGGGTCGCGATGACCACGGCCTCGACTCCACCCGGGATGGAGGTCAGGTCGGGGTAGGCCCGGTCCCCCTCGACCGTCTCGGTGTTCGGGTTGACCGCGAACACCTGGTAGCCGCGCTCCTTGAGGCGGGTGTAGACGATGTTGCCGCCGTGCTCCTTGGGCGCCCGCGACACCCCGGTCACCGCGATCCGCCGACAGGACAGGAAGTCCGTGGCGGCCTCCTTGATCGTGCTCATGCCAGTCCCTTTCCCGGCGCGGGCGCGGGCCGCCGACGAGTCATGGCACCCGATCGCGCGCGCGCTTCCATCCTCCTCCCGATGCCGGTGCCCCATGGCGCCCTCGCAGCGTGAGACGGACCACGCCCGCCGGACAGATACCCCCTAGGGGTAGGGGTATCAGGTACCCTGTGGGGGTGGACATGAATGACCAGACCATCGTCGTGCCGGGCTACGCCGGCCACAAGGACGACCACCTCAAGCGGCTGCGCCGCGTCGAGGGGCAGGTGCGCGGCATCGCCCGGATGGTGGAGTCCGACACCTACTGCATCGACGTGCTGACCCAGGTGAGCGCGGTGACCCGCGCGCTGCAGGCCGTCAGCATCAAGCTGCTCGAGGAGCACATCGAGCACTGCGTCGTCGACGCTGCTCGCGAGTCCGACGCCGCCGCCGCCGCCAAGGTGGCCGAGGCCACCGCCGCGATCGCCCGCCTCGTGAGGAGCTGAGGTGACGCAGACCGCCGACCGCCCCGCTGCCGACGAGGTGCACGAGGTCGACCTCGCCATCACCGGCATGACCTGCGCCTCGTGCTCGGCCCGCATCGAGAAGAAGCTCGGCAAGCTCGACGGCGTGGATGCCGTGGTGAACCTCGCCACCGAGAAGGCCACCGTGCGCTTCGCCGGCCCCGTGACCGTCGACCAGCTGCTGAGCACGGTGCGTGCCACCGGCTACGGCGCCGAGGTCATCGGCAGCGCGGAAGAGCCTGCCCCCGACGACGAGCCCGCCGACGCCGGCACACCGCCGGAGACCGGCCCACGCTTCTCGCTGGTCGACGTCATCAGCGCGGCCGTGCTCACCGTGCCGGTCGTGGTGCTCGGCATGGTGCCCGGCATCGAGATCAACAACAGCGGCTGGGTGCAGCTGATCCTGGCCACCCCGGTCGTGCTGTGGTGCGGCTGGCCGTTCCACAAGGCGGCGTTCGTCAACGCCCGCCACGGCGCCTCGACGATGGACACCCTGGTCTCGATCGGCGTGCTCACCGCCTACCTGTCCTCGGCGTACGTGGTGCTGACCGGCGGCGGTGGGGGCGGCGGCACCATGATGGGCGGCGAGGGCGCGGCGCCCACCGCGAACCTCTGGTTCGAGAGCGCCACGGTCGTGACCACCTTCCTGCTCTTCGGGCGCTGGATGGAGGCCCGCGCGACCGACCGCACCCGCGATGCCCTGCGCGGGCTGCTCAGCCTGGGCGCCAAGGACGTCGCCGTCGAGCGGACGGACCCCGTCACCGGGTCGGTCACCGAGGAGCGCATCCCCATCGACCAGCTGCTCGTCGGCGAGCGGTTCCTGGTCCGGCCCGGCGAGAAGGTCGCCACCGACGGCCGGGTCGTCGACGGCAGCAGCGCGGTCGACGCGTCGCTGATCACCGGCGAGTCGCTCCCCGTCGAGGTCACCCTCGGTGACGAGCTCACCGGTGGCAGCATCAACACCACCGGCGCTCTGGTCGTCGAGGCCACCCGAGTGGGCGCCGACACCACGCTGGCCGGAATCGCCCGGCTCGTGGAGCGTGCGCAGACCACCAAGGCGCCCGTGCAGCGGCTCGCCGACCGCGTCTCGTCGGTGTTCGTGCCCGTGGTGCTGGTGCTCGCCGCGCTCACCTTCGCCGCGTGGTGGGTGGCCACCGGCGACCAGGCCCGCGCGCTCGAGGTCGCCATCTCCGTGCTCGTCATCGCCTGCCCCTGCGCGCTCGGCCTCGCCACTCCGACGGCCCTGTTGGTGGGCACCGGCCGAGGCGCCCGGCTCGGCATCCTGATCAAGGGGGCCGACGTGCTCGAGGACACCCGGCGGATCGACGCCGTCGTGCTCGACAAGACCGGCACGGTCACCACCGGCGAGATGACGCTGGTCGACGTCGCGACCGCCGATGGATTCCCCAAGGACCAGGCCCTGCGCGCCGCCGCCGCCGCCGAGGCGGGCAGCGAGCACCCGGTCGCGCGAGCCGTCGTCACCGCCGCCGCGAGCCGGGCCATCGAGGTGCCCAGGGCCACCGACTTCCTGTCGCTCCCGGGGTCCGGGGTGCGGGCGCGGGTCGACGACACCGAGGTCACCGTCGGCCGCGCCGACCTGTTCGACGAGGTGCCGGCGCAGCTCGCCCGGCCCACCGTCGACGGCACGACGGTCTGGGTCGGCTGGCACGGTCGGGCTCACGCCTCGCTCACCGTCGCCGACACCGTGCGCGAGAGCTCGGCCCAGGCGATCCGCGACCTCACCGCGTCCGGGCTCCCGGCCTACCTGCTCACCGGCGACCACGACGCCGCAGCGCTGGCCGTCGCGCGCGAGGTCGGCATCCCCGTCGGCCGCGTGCTCGCCGACGTGCGCCCCGAGGACAAGCACGCGATGATCGCCGACCTGCAGGCCCGCGGCAAGGTCGTCGCGATGGTCGGTGACGGCGTCAACGACGCCGCCGCCCTGGCCCAGGCCGACCTCGGCATCGCCATGGGCAGCGGCGCCGACGTGGCCGCCGACTCGGCCGACATCGTGCTGCTGCGCGCCGAGCTGCCCGCCGTCGTCGACGCGATCGAGCTGTCGCGGGCCACGCTGCGCACCATCAAGCAGAACCTCGGCTGGGCGTTCGGCTACAACGTCGCGGCGATCCCGCTGGCGATGGCCGGCCTGCTCAGCCCGATGATCGCCGGCGCCGCCATGGCGATGTCGAGCGTGCTCGTGGTGTCGAACAGCCTGCGACTGCGCGCCTGGAAGCGCCACTGACTGCGCAAGGCCTGAGCCCTCCGGTCAGATGGTGACCTCGCCCGAGGGCGTGTCGAAGGTGACGGCCATCAGACCGGGCGTGCCGTGCGGCGAGACGAACTCGAAGTCGATCACTGTCGAGGTGCTGTCGGCCGGCAGGCCGAGCCAGTCACGCACCCGGTCGGGGTCGCCCGCGATCTGGATCGACTCGATGGTGACGTCGGTGTGCGCGTCATCGGACGGGTGCGGGACGCCGTCCTCCCACTCGATGAAGTAGGGCAGCTGCGGGTCGGCCTGGAAGCCCTTGACGCCGAGCTGCTTCCAGCGCAGCTCGACACCGTCGGGGCGGTGCCGGTTGCCGACCACCGCCTCCCGGCCCAGGCGGGTCTCGACCACGGAGATGTCGTCGACCTGCACGACCCAGCCCAGCCAACCGCCGCCCGCCTCGGAGCGGGCTCGCACGGCCTGCCCGAAGGGCGCCTTGTCGCTGGCGGGGTGGTCGAGCACCTCGACGACCTCGACGTACCGCTCGTGGGCGAGAGGCAGGATGATGTTGCGCGTCCCGAAGCGCGGGTGGACTCCCCCATCGACCGGCGTCACGCCGATCTGCTTCGCGAGGCGCTGCGCCGTGGCCTGGAGGCCGTCGCGCTCGGCGGCATAGACGACGTGGTCAACTCGCATGCACGTCATCGTCGCACACGAAAAGGGATGCTCTTGACACGGCCCTCTCGGCCTGCCTCGCCGTGACGTCAACGTGACCACAGCGCGCCACAAAGGGCACACCAGCCTCACCCCGAGCGCTGGCGGACCGCCTCGTACACCACGACCGCTGCGGCGGTCGCGGCGTTGAGCGAGTTCACGCGGCCCACCATCGGGATGCGCACCCGGGCGTCGGCGGCATCCAGCGCGACGGCGGTGAGGCCCTCCTTCTCGGTGCCCACTGCGATCGCCACCGACCCCCGGTAGTCGACGGCCGTGTGGGCGGTGTCGGTGTCCGGGGTGGTCGCCACCAGCCGGATGCCGTTGCGCCGCAACCACACCAGCACCTCCGCGGTGCTCGCTGCGGCCACCGGCACGGAGAACACGGTGCCCTTGCTGGCGCGCACCACGTTGGGGTTGCCCCAGTCGGTGACCGGGTCGGCGGCCACGACGGCGGCGACGCCCGCGGCATCCGCCGTGCGCAGCACCGCTCCGAGGTTGCCGGGCTTCTCGAGCCCCTCGCAGACGAGCACGAGCGGGTCGGGGGGCAGCACCAGGCCGTCGAGGGCCGCCCCGGCCACCGGCACCACGGCGAGGAACCCGTCGGGCCCCTCGCGGTAGGCGACCTTCTCGAAGGCCGCGCGGCTGCACCGGATGGTGCTCGCTCCGAGGCCCCGGGCTCTTTCGACGAGCGCCGACTGCCGCTGCGGGTCGAGCATCAGCTCGGGGCAGTGCAGCACGGTGTCGGGCACCACGCCGGCGTCCAGCGCCAGCGCGAGCTCGTCGTAGCCGTCGACGACGGTGCGGCCCTCCTGCTCGCGCACCCGGCGCCGGCGCAGCGCGAGCACCGCCCTGAGGCGGGGGTTGGACGCGGAGGTGACGTGCAGCTCGGCCATGGCGGCCCCAGCATCCCACGCGTACGCGAACCGCTTCTCGCCCCCGCATTCGGGTAGAACAGGTCGGTGAGCAGCACGACGGCGGAGACGCCGACCCGCACCCACGGGCGCCGGCTCGGTCGGGCTCTCGCCTACGGACTGGCCGTCGCGGTGGTGCTGTTCGGCGTCGGGTTCCTCGTGCGCAGCAAGTGGGGCCCGCTGCAGACCCTCGACGACGAGCTCATCGCGGCCGCCACCTCGTTCACCCGCCCGCGCGACGGGCTGCGGTCCTTCCTCATCACCTGGCAGTGGCTCACCCAGCCGATCCGGCTCTACGTCGTGGGCACCGCCCTGTGCCTGTGGGTGTGGCTGGCCAAGGGGCTGCGCACCCGCGCCTGGTGGGCCTTCGGCACGATGATGGTCGCCTGGTTCATCGGGCTGGTCGCCAAGTCGGTGTTCCAGCGGGCCCGCCCCGTCGTCGAGGACCCCGTCTCCCGGGCGCCCGGCTACTCCTTCCCGTCGGGCCACGCCCTCAACTCCGCCGCCTGGGCGACCATCGTCGTCATCCTGCTGTGGCCCCTGCTCAAGCCGCTCTGGGCCCGGGTGGTGGCGGTCGTGCTCGCCACCCTCGTGGTGCTCGTCACCGCCCTCGACCGGGTGCTGCTCGGCGTGCACTACCCGAGCGACGTCACCGTCGGCGTGCTCACCGGCGTCGGCCTGGTGCTCGCCTCCTACGCCGGCTACGTCGGCTGGAACCCCCCTGACCCCACCGAGGCCGACGACCCCGACGTCGGCCCACCCACCCCCCAGGAGACCTGATGCCGTTCCTCACCCGCTGGGACGACGACCACAGTCGCCCCAAGGTCACCTCGGCGCTGCGCGACGTGGCCGTGCGCGCCGTGCTGCCTGCCGTCGCCATCTTCGCCGTCATCGTCGGCTTCGGCTTCCTCCTCCAGGGGCCACTGAAGTCGCTCGCCACGTCGGAGAACGGGGTCAGCACCTCGCTGGAGGACGGCCGCACCGAGACCTGGAACACCATCACCAAGTTCATGTCGATGGTCGGCAACACCGAGTACGTCATCGCGGTCGCGGTCATCGTGTCCGCCATCGTCTGGTGGCGCACCAAGGAGTGGTGGTTCGCCGTCGTGCCGCTCATCGCGATCTCGCTGCAGGCGACGGTGTTCGTCATCGCCGCCGCCGTCGTGGGCCGTGAGCGGCCCCCGGTCGAGCGGCTCGACCCGTCCCCGCCGACGTCGAGCTATCCCAGCGGGCACGTGGGTGCCTCCACCGCCCTCTACGTGTCGTTCGCCCTGATGGCGACGCGCATCTCGAACGTGGTGGTGCGCCGGGTCGTCATCGTGCTGTGCATCATCGCGCCGCTGCTCGTGTCGTACGCCCGCCTCTACCGCGGCGCCCACCACGTCTCGGACGTCGTCGTCGGCATGCTCAACGGCGCCCTGTGCGCGCTCCTGGCGTGGAACTACCTGCGCCGCGAGCCGGCATCAGGCACCAGGACCGAGGCGGGCAGCGAGGAGACCGGCGTTCAGACCCGCGCGTAGCGGGAGCGGGCGAAGGAGTAGACGCCGTAGGCGGCGATGCCGACCGCCACGAGGGTGAGCAGGAACGGCCCGAACGGCGCGTCCTTGAGGGTCTTCAGCGCGCCGTCGAGGCCCTGTGCCTTGTCGGGGTCGGCCTTCCAGGCGGCCACGAGGAAGAAGAACCCGACGATGACCAGCGCGACGCCCTTGGCGATGTAGCCGACCCGGCCCGCGGTGACGGCCCAGTCACCGGGGCGCTCGCGCAGGTCCTCGAGGAACTTCTTGGTCCAGCCCTTGTAGACGTGGTAGCCGGCGATGCCGAGCACCACGAGGCCGACCAGACCCACCAGCAGCCGCCCTCCGGGGCTGGTCATCAGGCCGGCGGTGAAGTCCTCGGTCTGCTTCTCCGCGGAGGAGCTGCTGCCCCCCTGGGCCACCTTGAACGTCGTGAAGGCGAAGAACAGGTAGGTGACGCCCTTGGCGGCGGCCTTGAGCCGGTCGGAGGTCTCGCCGTAGCCGATCGCCGCCTCGAACAGCTGCCACACGGCCAACAGGAGGAAGCCGACGACGCAGACCCAGAGCAGGAAGACACCGGTGCCCGAGGTGGTGAGGGTCTGCAGGGCACCGGAGGTGTCGGCCTGCTTCGAGCCGCCACCGATGTTCCATGCCACCTTCAGGGCGATCCAGGCGATGAGCAGGTGGATCAGCCCGAGCGTGGCGTAGCCCAACCGGGCGCCCCACTCGACGACGGCGCTGTTGCCGGCCTCACGGGCCGCGGTGGAGGCGTGGGTGGTGTCCATCCGCTCACCATCCCACCGGCGCGGATGCCGCGGCGGGTTGCGTGCGCGCTGACTTCACCCCTCAGAAAGCAGGGCGCGCAGCACCGGAACCAGGCCGTCGTCGTCCACGTCGCCGGCCACCTCGTCGGCGGCCGCCTTCACCTCGTCGGGCGCGTTGCCCATCGCCACCCCGCGGGCGGCCCACCGCAGCATCTCCAGGTCGTTGCGCTGGTCGCCGACGGCCACCGTGTGCATCGGCTCGACGCCGAGCCGGCGCCGGATGGCTTCGAGCGCGGCCCCCTTCGAGACCCCCTCGGGGTTGATGTCGAGCCAGGCGCTCCACCCGACGGCGTACTCCACGCCGTGCAGGCCGATGTCCTTGGTGCGCTCGATGAAGTCCTCGCTGGTGCTCGACGGGTCGCGCAGGGTGAGCCGGGTGACCCGCGTGGCCATCAGCTCCTCGAACGGCACCACGCGGGGCTCGCCGTCGAGCTCGCCGTCGGGGAACGGCGCGGTCACCTTGAACCCCACGCCCAGCTCCTCCACCGCGACCAGTGCCGAGGGGAAGTGCTCGCGCAGCACCAGCAGCGCCGGGCCGGGATCGAAGGTCACCGCCTCGAGGATCTCGTAGCCGCGGTCGAGGTCCTGGTCGAGCCGCAGCGTCACGGCTCCGTTGGCGCACACGGCATACCCGGTGGTGAGCCCGAGCCGGTCGAGCACCGGCAGGGTGCCGATGATGGCGCGCCCGGTGGCGATGGTGACGTGGTGCCCGGCGTCGGCGACGGCGCGCACGGTGTCTCGGACGGCATCGGAGAGCGCGCCCTCGTGGTTGACCGTGGTGCCGTCGATGTCGAGGGCGACGAGGTGTGGAGTGGTCATCGCGGCCGACGCTACCGGGGCGGGCCGACCACGTGGTCACGGTGTCCGGGCGACGGGCCGGTGTGGATGCCCGGTGTCGGCGGCGGCGCGTAGCGTCGGCGCATGACGCAGCAGCGACCCCTCGAGCTCGACCCGGCCGACCCCGTGCACGCCGAAGTCCTGGCCCGGCTGGCCGCCGACCACATCGGCTGGCTCACCACGGTGCGTGCCGACGGGACACCGCACGCGGTGCCGGTGTGGTTCCTCTGGCACCACGACCGGCTGCTGGTGATGAGCGAGCCGCGCACCGCCAAGGTCGCCGACGTGCGGCGCGGCTCCCCCGCCCTGCTGCACCTGCACACGCGCGCCGACGGCAACGGCGTGGTCGTGCTCTCCGGCCCGGCGGTCATCAGCGACCGCACGGCTCCGCAGTGGCTGCCAGAGATCGGGGAGGCCTACACCACCAAGTACGCCGAGGCCATGGTGGCTTACGGCATGGGCCTCGAGCCGATCGCCGAGAAGTTCCACGTCGTCATCGAGCTCGTGCCCACCGACCTTCAGGCGTGGTGAGGCCTCACGGTCGCGCCCGCCCGAGCTTCCAGTAGCCGCAGGCGAAGATGCTGCGGCGGTCCGTACCGTGCCGGCGCAGCGCGCGCCGAGCGCCCGCCACCAGTCCCGCCTCGCCACACACCCAGGCATAGGCGACCGGGCCTCCCGCCGCGGCCAGGGCGACCTGGAGGGCCGGCACCACCGTGCTGCCGGGCCGCCCGGCCCGGCGGTGCACGCTGACGTCCCCCAGGTCGTAGGCCGCCAGCACGGCGGGGTCGGACACCTCGACGTGCACCTCGACGCCGTGGTCGCGCGCGTCACCGGCGCCACCCCACGAGTCGAGGATGGCGGCCACCGACGGCACGGCGGTCTCGTCGGCCACGAGCACCTGCCGGCCCCGCACCCCACCGCCGCGGTACAGCGCGCCACCGGCCCGGATGCCGACCGGGTCGCCCGGGCGGGCCCGGCAGGTCCACGCCGAGCCGGGCCCGCTGGCACCGTGGGTCACGATGTCGAGGTCGATGTGCCCGAGCACCGGGTCGTGGTCGCGGATGGTGTACCAGCGCAGCGCCGGCCGCTCGGCCTCGGGGAGCGCGGCCACGCAGGCCCGCACGTCCACCGGCTCGGGGTCGGGCATCACCAGCGGGTGGTGGCCGGCGGGCGGCATCAACAGGCCGACGTACTCGTCGGGGCCGCAGGGCACGAAGGTACGCAGCCCCTCGGCCGCGCAGGTGACCCGCACCATCCCGGCGCCCAGGTCGGTCACGGCGACGACGGTCGCCTCGAACTGCGCAGGCTGCGTGCGCACGAGCGGCTCGGCGATGCTGGTCATGCGGTCCTCCTGCGGGGGATGACGATGGGGGCACCCGACGCCGGGTCGGGAAGCACGGTGGCGGCGACGCCGAAGACGTGCTCGATCACCTCCGGCGTGACGACCTCGACCGGCGTGCCCTCCGCCACGACGCGGCCGTCGCGCATGGCGACGAGGTGGTCGGCGTAGCGGGCGGCCATCGCGAGGTCGTGCAGCACCATGACGACGGTGGTGCCCGAGTCCTCGCACATGGAGCGGACGAGGTCGAGCACGTCGAGCTGGTGGGCGATGTCGAGGAACGACGTGGGCTCGTCGAGCAGCAGCACCGGGGTCGCCTGGGCGAGCACCATGGCCAGCCACACCCGCTGCCGCTGCCCGCCGGACAGGCTGTCGACCGGCACCGCGGCGAGGTGCACCAGGTCGGTGCGTTCGAGGGCCGCGGCGACGGCCTCCTCGTCGGCCCGGCTCCAGGTGCGCAGCAGGCCGGAGTGCGGGTGCCGCCCCCGCTCGACGAGCTCGAGCACGCTGACCCCCTCGGGGACGACCGGCTGCTGCGGCAGCAGGCCGAGGCGCCGGGCCACGTCGCGGGTGCGCAGCGTGCCGATCTCGTCGCCGTCGAGCAGCACCGCACCACCACTGGGTCGCAGCAGCCGGCCGAGGCCACGCAGCAGGGTCGACTTGCCGCACCCGTTCGGGCCGACCACCACGGTCACCAGACCGGTGGGCACCTCGAGGCTGACCCCGTCGACGACGACGCGTCCGCCGTAGCCCAGCCGTACGGCATCCGCGCGCAGCCGTGTGCCGGTCGAGGTCATCGGCCCTCCTTGGAGCTGGGGCGCGCGCGGAGCATCCAGAGCAGCACCGGGGCACCGAGCAGCCCCGTGACGACGCCCACCGGCACGGGGGTGCCGGGGATGCCGTAGGCGGCGGCGTGGTCCGCGGCCAGCACGACGACCGCACCGACGAGGGCACCCACGCCGATGGCGGGGCGGCCGGGAACGAGGCGCCGCGCGATGGGCCCGCTGAGGAAGCCGACGAACGCGATCGGCCCGACGACCGCGGTGGCTGCCGCGACGAGCGCCACCACGGCCGCCGTGACACCGGCGCGCAGCGGGCCGACCCGCACGCCGAGGCCCGCGGCGAGGTCGTCACCGAGGCCGAGCACGGGCAGCCGCCTGCCGAGCACGAGCAGCAGCGGCAGGAGCAGCACGTCGAGCACGAGCAGCCGCCCGATCTCGACCCAGGTGACCGAGTTGAGGCTGCCGCTGAGCCAGACCATGGCGTCCTGGGCCTGGTAGATGCTGGCCCGCACGAGCACCCAGTGCACGACCGCCGACAGGCTCGCCGCGAGCGCCACGCCCACGAGAACCATCGCCCCGGTCGCCCCGCCGCGACCACCCGCCTGGCTGAGGATGAGCACCGCAGCCAGCACGGCTCCGGCGAGGGCGGCCAGGGTGACGGGCGTGCCGCGCCACCCGAGCACCACGACGGCGAGCACCGCCCCCGCGCTCGCGCCCAGGGTGATGCCGAGCACGTCGGGACTCGCGAGCGGGTTGCGCAGCAGCACCTGGAAGGCGGCACCAGCCGCCCCGAAGGCCGCGCCCGCGAGCACGGCCATCACCGCCCGCGGGAGCGTGGACTCCATGAGCACGAACGACGCACCGGGCACCTGCCCGCCGCCGAGGATGCGCACCGCGTCGGGCAGCGAGACGCGGTAGTCGCCGAGCAGCGCACGCACGAGCACCAGCGCGACGAGGAGCACCACGAGCCCGGTCACGACGAGGGCGTGGCGACGGCGCGGCCCCCGGCGGGCGGCAGCCAGCACGTCGGCGGTCGAGGTCGCCCGCGCCGGGGCATCGGCAGTCGTGGTCGCGGTCGTCATCCGAACCCCTTGGTGCGCCGCGCGACCGCCACCAGCACCGGCGCCCCGAGCACGGCGCAGATGATGCCGGCCTGCACCTCCGACGGCGCGGCCACGAGCCGGCCGACGACGTCGGCAAGCACCACGAACGCACCGCCGGCGAGCAGCGAGACCACGAGCACGCGGCGGTGACCGACCCCGACGACGGCCCGCACGGCGTGTGGCACGACCAGGCCGACGAAGGCGATCGGTCCCGCGAGCGCCGTGGCGGCGGCCGCGAGCAGCACCGCTCCGGCGGCGGCGAGCCCGCGCTGCAGCAGCACGTTCTGGCCCAGGCCCCGGGCGACGTCGTCGCCGAGCGCCACCGCGTCGAGGGTCGGCCCGGAGGCGAGCGCGAGCACCGCACCGACGGCGAGGAAGGGCAGCACGTCGAGCACCTGGCCGGCGTCGCGCCCGGCCACCGAGCCGACCTGCCAGAAGCGGAAGCTGTCGAGGGCACCCCGGTCGGTGACGAGCACCGCCCCGATCAGGCTCTGCGACAGCGCCATCACCGCCGCCCCGGCGAGCGCCATCGAGATGGCGGCGCTGCGCCGCGGCGCCACAAGGGTGAGCGACTGGACGAGGGCGGCCACGGCCACGGTGCCGACGAGGGCGGCCACGACGTATCCGGTGACGGTGGTCAGCCCGAGGAAGCGGATGCCGACCACCACCGCCAGCGCGGCACCCGAGTTGAACCCGAGGATGCCGGGCTCCGCGATCGGGTTGCGGGTCAGGCCCTGCAGCACCACCCCGCTCAGGGCCACTGCGCCGCCGACGGCGAGCGCGATGAGGGTGCGGTCGACCCGCGCCGACACGACGGCCGACGTCTCGCCGCCGACCGGCATCCCGCGCAGCGCGTCGAGCACCGCCGCCGGCGAGAGCGGCTGCACGCCGACGAACACCGACAGCACCGCCGCGGCGCCGACCAGCACCAGCCCGGCCGCGACGGCGACCCGCAGCGGCACCCGCCCCACGGTCCTGGGCGCCGCCGCGAGAGTGGTGGCGGCCCGATGCCCGGTGGCCGTGGTCGTCACGACGCGGGGGTCCCGCCCAGCGCCGCGACGATCTTGGGCAGGAACTCGTCCACGGCCGTGCGCACGGACAACGGGCTGGGCAGCGACATCGACAGGGCCACGGCGTTGTCGGCGCTCGCGACGTACTGCCCCTTCCTCAGCGCCGGGATCTGGCCGAGCAGGGCGTTGCCGGTGATCTCCTTCGCCCCCGCACCCTTCTCGGCGTAGAACACGACGACGTCGGCATCCAGCGTCGAGGCCTTCTCGGCCGAGAGGTTCACCGAGAAGGCACCCTGGTTCGCCTCGCTGAGCCGCACGACCGTGGGCGAGTCGACCAGGCCGAACTCGCGCAGCATCTGCGGCCGCAGGTCGGCCGTGGTGTAGAGCCCGACCGTCGACAGGTCGGTGGGGCTGAACCACGCCCACGCCGCCTTCTTGCCCTTGAGCTGCGGGTTCGCCGCGACGGCGTTCTCGATGGCCCTGGTCGTGTCGGTGAGCAGGGCGGCGGCCTCGGTCGGCCTGCCGAGCGCGGTGCCGATGGTGGTCAGCTGCTCCTGCCACGGCGTGCCCCACGGTGCGCTCGGATAGGCGACGACCGGGGCGATCTTGGCGAGCTTGTCGTAGTCCTCCTTCGTCACCCCCGAGCTGAGGCCGAGGATGAGGTCGGGGCGGGTGGCCGCGATGTCGTCGAACGGGATGCCGGCCGAGTCGTCGTAGCGGGCGATGTCACCGTCCTGCACGCCGAGCTTCGTCGCCGCCGCGTCGAACCAGTCGGTGGAGCCCTTGGCGTTGCCGCCCCAGGTGATCTTCGGTGCCCCGACCGGCACCACCCCGAGGGCGGCCACCACGTCGGCGTCGGCCCACCCGATGGTGGCGACCCGGGTCGGCGGCTTCGCGATCGTCGTCGTCCCGTGGGCGTGGCTGATCGTCACGGGGTATGCCGCGGAGTCGGCCGAGGTGCCCGCGCTCGCCGACCCGGCCCCGGCCCGGGGCGTCCCGGCATCCGTCGGGCCGGTGGCGCACCCGGCGAGGGCGACGGCGAGCACCGGGACGGCGGCGAGCAGGTGGCGGCGGGACGGCATACGGACCTCCGGGTGGTGCGGCTTGTGTCGGTAAGTTAGGTAAGGCTTACCTTAGTCGCACCGCAGCAAGGCGCGTCACACCGGGCCCTCCGGGGGGCATTCGCGCATCGGGCAGCGGCGTCGCTCGACCTCAGCGGACGGGGGTGAGCACCTCGAGGCCGACGTGCGGGCGCAGCGCCTCCGGGACCACCACGGAGCCGTCGGCCTGCTGGTGGTTCTCGAGGATGGCGACCATCCAGCGGGTGGTGGCGAGGGTGCCGTTGAGCGTGGCGGCGACCTCGTTGCCGTGCTCGCCCTTGAACCGCGTGTTGAGCCGGCGGGCCTGGAAGGTGGTGCAGTTCGACGTCGAGGTGAGCTCGCGGTACCGACCCTGGGTGGGCACCCACGCCTCGCAGTCGTACTTGCGCGCCGCGGGGCCACCGAGGTCGCCGGCGGCGGTGTCGATGATGCGGTAGGGCAGCTCGACGGCGGCGAGCATCTCCTTCTCGAAGTCGAGCAGGCGCTCGTGCTCGGCCGCGGCGTCGTCGGGGCGGCAGTAGACGAACATCTCGATCTTGTTGAACTGGTGCACCCGGATGATGCCGCGGGTGTCCTTGCCGTAGGAGCCGGCCTCGCGGCGGTAGCAGGTCGACTGCCCGGCATAGCGGATCGGGCCGTTGCCGAGGTCGAGCACCTCGTCGGCGTGGTAGCCGGCCAGGGCCACCTCCGAGGTGCCGGTGAGGTAGAGGTCGTCGGCCTCGAGGCGGTAGACCTCGTCGGCGTGGTTGTCGAGGAAGCCCGCGCCCGCCATCACCTCGCTCTTGACGAGGGTGGGGGTGATCAGGGGGACGAAGCCCGCCGCGATCGCGCGGTTCATCGCATAGGTGAGCAGGCCCATCTCGAGCCGGGCGCCGACACCCTTGAGGAAGTAGAAGCGCGCGCCCGAGACCTTGGCCCCGCGCTCCATGTCGATGGCGTCGAGGGACTCGGCGAGGGCGAGGTGGTCGCGCGGCTCGATGCCCTCGGCGGCGAAGTCCCGGGCCGTGCCGACGGTCTCGACGACGACGTAGTCGTCCTCGCCGCCGACCGGGACCTCCGGCTCGACGACGTTGCCGATGGTGCGCAGCAGGCGGTCGAGCTCGGTCTGCGCCTCGTCGGCGGTGGCCTGCAGGGTCTTGACGTCGGCCGACAGCTGCTTGGTGCGGGCCAACAGGGCCTGCTTGTCGTCACCCTGGGCCTTGGCGACCTCCTTGCCCATCGACTTCTGCTCGGCCCGCAGCCGCTCGAACGCGGTCAGCGAGGTGCGGCGGCGCTCGTCGGCGGCGCGGACGGCGTCGACGACACCCTCGTCCTCGCCCCTCGCGCGCTGGCTGGCACGGACGAGGTCGGGGTCGTCCCGGAGCACCTTGATGTCGATCACGGCGCGAGTTTATCGGCGGCGGCGTCGCGACTCGTCGCAGATATGGCCGGCAGTGTCGGCCGTCCCCACGACGATGCGGTCGACCTGTGCGATCGGTGCGTGGTTCGTGGCGATCCTCAACCCTGTGCGGCGGTCTCCAGCTCGGGCGCCGACTGCGGCACCGCATCCGGTGGGCGATGGGCGCCACCCCACCGGACCGCAGGCGCCGGCTCACCTCGGGGCCGCGACCGGTGGAGCGCCTCGAACCGGCGGAGCAGGTCCCGGTCGCCGGGCCCGCCCCCGGTACCACGGCCGTCCATGAACCACCGGTACCTGCGCGGAGTCAGGGGCACTTCGCGCCGTCAGGGGGTGATCGCCGAGTCAGGGCCGGGTACGCCCCTGACTCGACGGAGTGCTCCTGACTTCGCGGCACGCGAGGTAGGTAGGGGGTGGGACTTCCGAATGCCGTTGTCCCCGTGCCAGAGTGCCCCGATGATGACGGGTTTCGACGAGTGGGACGTCGAGGTCGCACCGGACGTCCGGCTGCACGGCCGCAGCGGAGGTGACGGCCCGCCGGTGGTGCTGCTGCACGGCCATCCGAGGGCGCACACCACCTGGTACCGCGTGGCCCCCGAGCTCGCGCGCCGCGGCCTCACCGTGGTGTGTCCGGACCTGCGCGGGTACGGAAGGTCGTCCGCCCCGGAACCGGACGAGCAGCACGAGCGCTACAGCAACCGCACCATGGCGCACGACGTGGTGGCGTTGATGAGGCACTCGGGTCACGAGCGCTTCGCCGTGGTGGGCCACGACCGCGGCCAGGGCGTGGCCTACCGCACGGCGCTCGACCACCCCGAGCGGGTGACCGCCCTCGCCGTGCTCGACGGGCTGCCGCACCTCGAGCAGGCCGAGCGCGTGGACGCGCGGTTCGCGACCCAGTGGTGGCACTGGTTCTTCTTCGCCGGGTCGCCACACGCCGAGCGGGTCATCACGGCCGACCCGGATGCCTGGTACGGGCTCGACGCCGCCACCCGCGCGGCGATGGGCGAGGAGAACTTCGACTACGTCCGCGCCGCCTTGCACGACCCGGCGACCGTGCGGGCCATGCTCGAGGACTACCGGGCCGGCCTCAGCATCGACCTCGACCACGACCGCCGCGACCGTGCCGAGGGTCGGCGCATCATGTGCCCGACGCTCGTCGCGTGGTCGGTCGACGACGACATGGAGGACCTCTACGGAGACCTCGTGCCGCTCTGGGAGCCCTGGGTGTCGGGCCCGATCAGCCGGGCGAGGATCGACAGCGGCCACCACATGGCCGAGGAGAACCCCCTCCAGCTGGCCCGGGTGCTCGGCGACTTCCTCCTGGCGGACCCGCGCTGACGGCAAGGCCCTCAGTCGGCGCGACCGGTGAGCAGCAGCCCGGTTCCGAGGGTGACCATCATCAGCCCACCGGCGCCGCCGACCCGCTCCATCCGGCGCGGCGACGAGGCGAACCAGTCGCGGGCCCGGCTCGCGACGAGCGCGACCGTGCCGTCCATGAGCAGGGCGAGCACCGCGAACACCAGCCCGAGCGCCACCAGCTGCGGGAACACCGGCGAGGTCTGCACCACGAACTGGGGCAGCAGCGCTGCGAAGAACACGATCGTCTTGGGGTTGGTCACGCCCACGACGTAGCCGGCCCGCACGGCGTGCAGGCTCGGTGTGGAAACCGGCACCCCGGCGTCGAACGCCTCGGCCAGCGCCCTGCGGTGCCGGATCGCCTGCACGCCGAGCCAGATCAGGTAGCCGGCCCCCAGCACCTTGAGCACGGTGTAGGCGGTCGCGCTCGCGGCGATGAGCGGCCCGAGCCCCACGGCCAGCGCGCAGATCTGGGTGAGGATGCCGAGCGCGTTGCCGACCACGGTGAGCAGCGCCTCGCGGCGCCCGGAGGACAGCGCGCGGCCGATCGTGAACAGAACGCTCGGGCCGGGGATGGCGATGATCACCGCCGACGCGATGGCGAAGGCGAACAGCGTGGAGGGCGACGGCATACGGCTCAGTGTGGAGCAGGGTCCCCTCGGCGCGCACCGCTGTTCTGCGCCGCGTCGTCGCGCAGCCGGTCGAGCCGGGTCATCACCGGCGTCGCGAGGATGCCGTGCAGCAGCACCGAGAGCGCGATCGTGAAGCCGACCGTCGACCAGAGCCAGCGCTCCTCCGGGAAGGTCGCAGCACCTGCCGCGTAGGCGACGTAGTAGATCGACCCGACCCCACGCACGCCGAAGAACGCGACGACCCACCGCTCCCGGTGGTCGAGCCCCTTGGCCCCCACCTGGCTGCGGTGCCCGAGGAACGACAACCACCCCGCCACCGGCCGGATGACGAGCACCAGCGCCAGGCTGACGAGCACCCCCCGCCAGTCGAGGTTCTCGAGCAGGCCGTTGGTCAGGGCGAAGCCCAGACCCAGCAGGACCACGAGGGTGAGCAGCGTCTCGAGCCGGTTGATGACGTCGTGCATGTGCCGGTGGTAGTCGTGGCCGCGCTCGACCGAGCGGACGGTGAGCGCGCTGGCGAACACGGCGAGGAAGCCGTAGCCCCCGACCAGCTCCGCGGCGCCGTAGGCGAGGAGCAGCGCGGCCAGCGCGAGCAGCGGCTCGCCGACCTCGGCCAGCCGTAGGGATCGGGCCGGCGCCCGGAAGGCGAGCCGCGCCATCCCCCACCCGACGGCCACCCCGACCAGCACGCCCACGACCACCTTGCCGACCAGCTCCCAGGCGACCCAGCCGAACCCCCACTGCGACACCGGGCCCAGCGTGGCGAGGAAGATCGCCGCGTAGACGAAGGGGAAGGCCAGCCCGTCGTTGAGCCCTGCCTCGCTGGTCAGCGCGAACCGCACCTCGTCGTCCTCGTCGATCTCCTCGACGTCGCCCTCGAGGGTCGGCCCCTCGACCTGCACGTCCGAGGCCAGCACGGGGTCGGTCGGCGACAGTGCCGCCCCGAGGAGCAGGGCGGCCGGCGCGGCAACACCCAGCGGCCCCCAGGCGAGCAGGGCGACGGCACCGATCGTGAGGGGCATGGCGATGCCGAGCAGCCGCCAGGCCGGCGACCACGCGCGCCATGACTCGCGGCTTCGCCACCGCAGCGGGCGGTCGAGCGCCAGGCCGACACCCATCAGCGCCACGAGCACGGTGATCTCGGTGACGTGCTCGATGAGCGGCCGGGCGGCGACCGGGTCGAGCGCGACGTCGGCCAGGGGCGGCAGCAGCCCGACCGCCATCCCGGTGGCCACGAGCACGATGGGCGCGGACAGCGCCCAGCGGTGGAGCAGCTGCGGCAGCACGGCGGCCAGGAGCAGTGACCCCCCGAGCAGGAGGTACACCAGCTCGGGCTTCACGGGGAGTCGACCCCGACGTCCCACAGGTGGTGGCGCAGGTCGTGCAGGGCGTACTGCCCCAGCGTGAGCACCGTGAACTCCGACCCGTTCGAGCGGATGCCGGTGCGCGCCCATCCGTCGTCCGGCACCTGCGCATAGGCGGCCGCGAACGAGGCACCCGCCTGGGTCAGCTCGGCGGCGACCACGGCCGGGTCCTGCTCGCCGTAGCGGTCTGCCACGGCGCTCTGGTCCTGGTCCCAGTTGGCGAAGGCCGGCGACTCCTGGGTGAGCATCAGGGCGAGCCGCTCCTGGAACAGCCGGCAGACGTCGCGCACGTGGCAGGCGTACTCCAGCGGCGACCACGTCGACGGCGACGGGCGCCGATCGGCATCCGGCCGCCCGAGCACCGCCGGCCACGGGTCGGTGAACGCGGTGACCAGCCCGGCGATCTCGGCCGCCTCGACGGTGGCCGCCGTGAAGCCGCAGTCGAGGCAGCGCTCGCGCAGGGTCCAGGTCCAGGCCTTGTCGGCCGGGGAGATCGCGGCGTCGCCGGGGTCGGCGAGGTCCTCGGGCGGCGGGGAGGTCATGCGGGAAGCCTACGCAGCGAAAGGGCCGTCTCCGCTGGGAAGCCGCACGGGGTGCTGTACCTTCCACACTGTGTCAAGCGCAT
>JBJMHU010000116.1:0-3925 GCA_045807225.1 Ornithinibacter sp.
CGAGGAAGGCGTTCATGACGGCGCGGTAGCGGTCGAGGGCGAAGATCAGCGTGACGTTGACCGAGATGCCGGCTCCCATGACCTCGGTGATGGCGGGCAGGCCCTCGACGGTCGCGGGGATCTTGATGAGCACGTTGGGGCGGTCGACCGCCTTGGCGAGGGCCTTGGCCTCCTGCACCGTCTTCGCGGTGTCGTGCGCAAGCCGTGGGTCGACCTCGATGGACACCCGGCCGTCCTGGCCGTTCGTGGCCTCGTAGACGGGCCGGAAGACGTCGCAGGCGTCGCGGACGTCCTGAGTCGTGAGGGCGAACACGGCCTCGTCGACGGTCTTCCCGGCATCCGCGAGCTCGCTGACCTGGTCGTCGTAGGCGTGCCCCTCGGACAGGGCGGCCTGGAAGATCGACGGGTTGGTGGTGACCCCGACCACCCCCTTGTCATCGATCAGCTGCTGCAGGTTGCCGGAGGTCAGGCGCTCCCGGGAGAGGTCGTCGAGCCAGATCGAGACGCCGTTGGCGGCGAGGTCCTTCAGGGCGGTGCTGGTCATCGTGGTCTCACTTCCCCGCCGTGGCCGCGCTCTTGCGGCTCGGCGCGTTCTCGGTGCCTACGTCGGTGCCGGTGTCCTTGCGGGCGCGCGGCGCGGTCTCGTTCACGGCCGGTACCTGGCCCGCGCTGCGCGCCGCCGCGAGGGAGTCCTTCGCGGCCTTGACCACGGCCTCGGGGGTGAACCCGAACTCGCGGAACAGCGTGGCGGCATCCGCAGAGGCACCGAAGTGCTCGATGCTGATGCAGCGGCCGGAGTCGCCGACCAGGTCGTGCCATCCCATCGCGACACCGGCCTCGACGCTGACCCTCGCTCGTACGGCGGGCGGCAGGACCTTGTTCTGGTAGGAGCGTGGCTGCTCCTCGAACCATTCCCGGCACGGCATCGAGACCACCCGGGTGCCGATGCCGCCCTTCTCCAGGCGCGACCGCGCCTCCAGGGCCAGCGACACCTCGGAGCCGGTGGCGACGATGACCACGTCGGGGCTGCCGGAGGCCGCGTCGACGAGCACGTAGGCGCCCTTGGCGACGCCGGTGGCCTTGGCGTGCTCGGTGCGGTCGACGACGGGCAGCGGCTGGCGCGAGAGCGCCAGGCCGGCGGGCAGCCCGCGGCGCAGGATCTCGGCCCACGCCTGGGCGGTCTCGTTGGCGTCGGCCGGGCGCACCACGGACAGGCCCGGCATCGCGCGCAGCGCCGCCAGGTGCTCGATCGGCTGGTGCGTGGGGCCGTCCTCGCCCAGGCCGATCGAGTCGTGGGTCCACACGAAGGTGACCGGGATCTGCTGGATGGCGGCCAGCCGCACCGCGGGGCGCATGTAGTCGGAGAAGACCAGGAAGGTGCCGCCGTAGGGGCGGGTCATGCCCTCGAGGGCGATGCCGTTGAGGATCATGCCCATGGCGTTCTCGCGGATGCCGAAGTGCAGGGTGCGCCCGTAGGGGCCGCCCTTCCACTCCTGGGTCTGCTTGCCCTTGGGGATGAAGGACGCCTCGCCGGCCATCGTCGTGTTGTTGGACTCGGCGAGGTCGGCGGAGCCGCCCCAGAGCTCGGGCAGCACGGGTGCCAGCGCCCCGAGCACCTTGCCGGATGCCGCGCGCGTCGCCAGGCCCTTGGGGTCGGCGGGGAAGTCGGGCAGCGCCTTCTCGAAGCCGTCGGGCAGTCGGGCGTCGACGAGGCGGTCGAGGAGCGCAGCGCGGTCGGCGTTGGCCTTGCGCCACGCGGCATACCGCTTGTTCCACGCCTGGTGGGCGGCCTTGCCGCGCTTCCTGACCTCACGGGTGTGGGCCAGCACGGCCCGGTCGACCTCGAAGCTCTTCCTGGGGTCGAAGCCGAGCAGCTCCTTGGTGGCGGCCACCTCGTCGGGCCCGAGGGCCGAGCCGTGCGACTTGCCGGTGCCCCGCGCGCTGGGGGCCGGCCAGGCGATGACGGTGTGCAGGCGCACGAGGGTCGGCCGGTTGCGCGACTTCCTGCTCTTCTCGAGTGCGGTGAAGAGGCTGTCGACGTCCTCGGTGTAGTCGGCGGTGCCGGCCGGGTTCGGCGACTTGCGCCAGTCGATGTCGACGACCTCCCAGCCGTAGGCCTCGTAGCGCTTCGCGACGTCCTCGCTGAACGAGATGTCGGTGTCGTCCTCGATCGAGATCTGGTTCGAGTCGTACACGAGGGTGAGGTTGCCGAGCTCCTGGTGCCCGGCCAGCGAGGACGCCTCGGAGGCGACACCCTCCATCAGGTCGCCGTCGGAGGCGATCACCCACACGTGGTGGTCGAAGACGCTCTCGCCCGGCTTCGCGTCGGGGTCGAGCAGGCCCCGCTGGCGACGCTGCGCCATCGCCATGCCGACCGCCGAGGCGAGGCCGGAGCCGAGCGGGCCGGTCGTGATCTCGACGCCGGTGGTGTGGTGCACCTCGGGGTGGCCGGGGGTGAGCGAGCCCCAGGTGCGCAGCGCCTTGAGGTCGTTCAGCTCGAGGCCGTAGCCGCTGAGGAAGAGCTGGATGTACTGGGTCAGCGACGAGTGCCCGCACGAGAGCACGAACCGGTCGCGGCCCAGCCACGTCGGGTCGGTGGGGTCGTGCGTCATCACGTTCTGGTAGAGCAGGTAGGCGAGCGGCGCCAGGCTCATCGCGGTGCCGGGGTGGCCGTTCCCGACCTTCTGCACGGCATCGGCGGCGAGCACGCGCACGGTGTCGACCGCGCGCACGTCGAGGTCGGTCCACTTCGCCTTTCGGGCCAGGGGCCGGGAGATCTCCGGACTCCGTCCCTGGGTCGCCGTGGTGGTGCGCCTGCTCGTGGTTGTCGTGCTCACTGGGGCCTCTCTCGCGGGGGGTCGTGCACACGGTGGGGACGGTCCGCGTCCACCCTAGTGTCTGGACTACCCCGCGCTGGGCCTCGCACAACCCGGTCGAGGTTAGAATCGCCGAGCACCCCACCGGCCGACCCGAAGGACGACGTGGCCACCACCTCGATCACGACCGATCCCACGGTCTCGCGGCTCGAGCGACGCCGCACGGTGGCGAACTACCTCGCCCTCACCAAGCCCCGGATCATCGAGCTGCTGCTCGTCACGACCGTCCCGGTGATGTTCCTCGCCGAGGGCGGGGTGCCCTCGCTGTGGCTGGTGCTGGCAACGCTGGTCGGCGGCACGCTGAGCGCCGGTGCGGCCAACACCTTCAACTCCGTCTACGACCGCGACATCGACCGGCTGATGCACCGCACCAGCAGCCGGCCCATGGTCACCGGCGAGATCAGCCCACGCAACGCCCTGGTCTTCGCGACCGTTCTCACGGTCGTGTCGACGGTGTGGTTCGCCCTGGTCGTCAACGTGCTGTCGGCGGCCCTGTCGCTGGCCGCGATCGCGCTCTACGCCATCGGCTACACGATGCTGCTCAAGCGACGCACCTCGCAGAACATCGTCTGGGGTGGCGTCGCCGGGTGCATGCCCACCCTGATCGGCTGGTCGGCCGTCACCGGCACGGTGCAGTGGCCGGCCGTCGTCCTCTTCCTGCTCATCTTCTTCTGGACCCCACCGCACTACTGGCCGCTGTCGATGGCCTTCCGTGACGACTACTCCGCCGCCGGTGTGCCCATGCTGCCCGTCGAGCAGGGGCCGGTAGCGGTCGGCCGGCAGATCGTCCTCTACTCGTGGGTGATGGTCGCGACGTCGCTGGTGCTCGTGCCCGTGGCGTCGATGGGCTGGGTCTACGCCGCCACCGCCGTCCTCGCGGGGGGCCTGTTCATCGTGGAGGCGCACCGCCTGCTGCGCGCCGCCCGTCGTGGGGCCACCGGCAGCGCGCTGAAGCCGATGCGGTTGTTCCACTACTCCATCACCTACGTGACGGTGGTGTTCCTCGCGGTTGCCGTCGACCCGCTGCTCCACGTCGCCATCGGCTGAGT
>JBJMHU010000117.1:0-3789 GCA_045807225.1 Ornithinibacter sp.
GACGGCCACGGCATCCACCCACCGCCGCGACAGCGCGGCGGCGAGCGTGAGGGGCCCGATGAACTCGATCGTGACGGCCACCCCGATCGGCAGGTGCGCCAGCGAGCTGTAGAAGGTGAAGTTCATCAGCCCCAGCGCGACGCCGAACGCGATGACGGTGCGCCACGCCCGGGCCGAGTGGCCTCGCCACCGAGGGCGCACCACGGCGAGCAGGATCATCGTGGCGAACAGCAGCCGGATGACGACCGAGCCACCGGCGCCGATGACCGGCACCAGGGTCGCGGCCAGCGCGCCGCCGAACTGCACGGAGACGATGCCCGCCAGCACCAGGACCGGTGCGGGGACCCGGTCGGCGGCGCTCGTCACCGCGACAGGCTAGCCACTGCACACCCGCCCTCGCGGCACCCGTCCAGCCACGCCCGTGCCGGGTGGGTCACCAGCCGCGGTCGCGCCACTCGTCGAGGTGCGGCCGCTCGGCCCCGATCGTGGAGTCGTCGCCGTGGCCGGGGTAGAACCAGGTGTCGTCGTCGTACTTGGCGAAGACCCGCTCGACGACATCGGCATAGAGCGCCTCGAAGCTCTGCCCGGGATTCTTGGTGTTGCCCACCCCACCGGGGAAGAGGGAGTCCCCGGTGAAGAGGTGAGTGAACCCGTCGGGGTCCGCCCACGACAGCGCCACGGAGCCGGGCGTGTGCCCGCGCAGGTGCAGGACGTCGAGCTCGAGCTCGCCGACCGTGACGACGTCGCCGTGCTGCAGGCGCACGTCGGGCGGCACCGGGAGGGCGTCGGCGTCATCGGCGCCGGCATACGTGGTGGCGCCGGTCGCGCGGGCGACCTCCTCGAGCGCCCGCACGTGGTCCCAGTGCTGGTGGGTGGTGACCAGGTGGTCGAGCCGGCCGGTGCCCTCGCGCACGAGCAGCTGGCAGCGGTGCGGGTCGTCCGCGGCGTCGATGAGCAGCTGCTCGCCGGTCGCGTTGCAGGTGACCAGGTAGACGTTGTTGTGCATCTCGCTGACCGACATCTTGCGGATGGTCGCGCGGTCGAGCCGGCGGAGGTCGCTCGGCCCGCCGGGGGTCACGTGCCCGGTGTAGCTCATCGTCACAGTCCTTCGGGGAGTCGGGGGAGGGGGTCGCCGCTCAGGCCGTCGGTGAGGCCTCGTCCGAGCCAGCCCAGCAGGGCGCCCCGCTCGCCGACGACGGATGCCGTGCCGGCCCCGACCGTCCACTCGTCACCGTCCGGGGTGGTCAGGGTGAGGTCGACCGGGGGGTCTGCGGCCCGCAGCCGGCGCACCTCCTCGTTGAGGAGCAGCCGCTGCAGGTCGGGCTCGAGGTCACCGAAGCCGAAGCCGCCCAGCAGGTCGACGTGGTGGAAGACCAGCTCGCGCAGCCGCATGAACGGGATGTTCTTGGCCTTGATGAGGAACTTCCCGGGCGTGCGCTCCAGGCGCACCTCCGCCTGGTCGGGGGTGAGCCGGGGCAGCTCGGCGGCCAGCGCCCGGGCGGTGCGGTCCACGTCGTCGACCTGCTCGCCGGCGGGCCGTCCGGCCCCCGCCTCGATGTCGGCATCCCGCGCCTGCGCGCTGGGGTACATCGTCTCGCCGCTGCCGTCGACGGCGGCGCGCACCAGGGCGCCCAGGCCGTCGGCGTTGCGGGCCACGTGGGTCAGGACGTGGCCGCGGGTCCACCCCTCGCACAGTGACGGGGCGTGCACGTCGTCGAGCGCCCGGGCGGTGTGCAGGAAGGCCTCGGTCTGGTCGGCGACCGCGTCGAGGACGGCGGGGGAGGTCGGGTCCATGCCCAGACGCTACCGGGGCGTCCATGGATGAGGGTGTTGTCGGTGGGCCCACCTAGCATTGCGGGCGTGAGTCATGACCACCTCGTCGTCCGTGGTGCCCGCGAGCACAACCTCAAGGACATCAGCATCGAGCTGCCCCGCGACAGCCTCGTCGTGTTCACCGGCCTGTCCGGGTCGGGGAAGTCCAGCCTGGCCTTCGACACCATCTTCGCCGAGGGCCAGCGCCGCTACGTCGAGTCGCTGTCGGCCTACGCCCGGCAGTTCCTCGGGCAGATGGACAAGCCCGACGTCGACTTCATCGAGGGCCTGTCGCCGGCCGTGTCGATCGACCAGAAGTCGACCAACCGCAACCCGCGGTCCACCGTCGGCACCATCACCGAGGTCTACGACTACCTCCGGCTGCTCTTCGCCCGCGCCGGCCGCCCCCACTGCCCGGTGTGCGGCGAGCCGATCACCCGGCAGAGCCCCCAGCAGATCGTCGACCGGCTGCTCGAGCTGCCCGAGCGCACCCGCTTCCAGGTGCTCGCCCCGGTGGTGCGCGCCCGCAAGGGCGAGTACGTCGACCTGTTCGCCGAGCTGCAGTCCAAGGGCTTCGCCCGCGCCCGGGTCGACGGCCAGGTGGTCGCGCTCACCGAGCCCCCGAAGCTCGAGAAGCAGGTCAAGCACACCATCGACGTCGTGGTCGACCGCCTCGTCGCCAAGGGCGCCGACGACCCGTCGTCCAAGCGGCGGCTCACCGACTCGGTCGAGACCGCCCTGGGACTTGCCGGCGGCGTGCTCGTCGTCGAGTTCGTCGACCTCGAGGAGGGCCACCCCGACCGGGAGCGCCGGTTCTCCGAGAGGATGGCCTGCCCCAACGACCACCCGCTGTCGATGGACGAGGTCGAGCCACGCTCCTTCTCGTTCAACAGCCCGTTCGGCGCCTGCCCCGAGTGCACCGGCATCGGCACCGAGCTCGAGGTCGACCCCGACCTCATCGTTCCCGACGAGGACCTCAGCCTCGCCGAGGGCGCCATCGCACCGTGGGCCAGCGGGTCGGGGGCCGCCGACTACTTCCAGCGGGTGATGGCCGCCCTGGCCGACGACCTCAAGTTCTCGATCGACACGCCGTGGCGGGCCCTGCCCCAGCGGGCCCAGGACGCCCTGCTGTACGGCAAGAACCACAAGGTGCACGTGCGCTACCGCAACCGGTTCGGCCGCGAGCGGTCCTACTCCACCGGGTTCGAGGGTGCCGTCGAGTTCGTCAAGCGCCGGCACGCCGAGACCGACTCCGACTGGAGCCGCGAGCGCTACGAGGGCTACATGCGCGAGGTGCCGTGCCCGGTCTGCAAGGGCGCCCGGCTCAAGCCCGAGTCCCTGGCCGTGCTCATCGGCGGCCGGTCCATCGCCGAGGTCTCCCGGCTCGCCATCGCCGATGCCGCACGCTTCTTCGACGACGTCGACTTCACGGTGCGAGAGCGCCAGATCGCCGAGCGGGTCATCAAGGAGATCAACGCCCGGCTCGGCTTCCTGCTCGACGTCGGCCTCGACTACCTCAGCCTCGACCGCCCCGCGGGCACCCTCTCCGGTGGCGAGGCCCAGCGCATCCGGCTGGCCACCCAGATCGGGTCCGGCCTGGTCGGCGTGCTCTACGTGCTCGACGAGCCGAGCATCGGCCTGCACCAGCGCGACAACCACCGGCTGATCGGAACCCTGACCCGCCTCCGCGACCTGGGGAACACCCTCATCGTCGTCGAGCACGACGAGGACACCATCCGGACCTCGGACTGGGTCGTCGACATCGGTCCGGGCGCCGGCGAGCACGGGGGCCACGTCGTGCACTCCGGCACCGTGAAGGGGCTGCTGGAGTCCGAGACGTCGCTGACCGGGCAGTACCTGTCCGGACGTCGGCGGATCCCGCTGCCCCCGCACCGGCGTCCGGTCGACCCGGACCGCATGGTGACGGTGGTGGGGGCCCGCGAGCACAACCTTCGGGACGTCGACGTGTCGTTCCCA
>JBJMHU010000118.1:0-25090 GCA_045807225.1 Ornithinibacter sp.
CCGGCTCGGTACCCGTCGAGCCGACCTTGCGCCATCGCCGTGTGGAGCGCACGCAGGCCGCTGGGCTCGGGAAGGTCAGGGTGCTCCGCGGGCACCGGCACCCGGTCGGCGGCCAGGCGGACTGCCAGCTCTACCCGACGCTGCGCCTGGGCGTGCGACGAACCGAGCAGCGGCGCCGCCAGGTCGGCGGCGTCCAGGGCGACCCGGCCCCGCGTGTGGATGGTCTCGCCCAGGGTGCCGTCCTCGCACCAGCGGCTCTCTCGGCGGGCGGCCTGCGCCAACGCGGTGTCCTGGAGGGCGGTGAGGGTGTTGATGAGCGACTGGCAGCCACCCACCACGGACAGCCACTCGCCGCGGTCGCTGGGGCCACCAACCGTGGTGAGGGCGGTCGCGACCCGCGCGGCACCGGCCAGCACCATCTCCCCGGTTAGGCCATCGGAAGGGCTGGAGGAGGGCGTGACCGCGTCGGCCAACGCCTCGCTGTACTGCGCAACTGCGGGCATCTCTTCACCTCCCCTTGGCTCGATTCTAGTGGCTCGCGATGATTCGCACAAGCGTTCGAACGCGCGAGTTTCCCTGCCTCAGAACCGATTTCGCGGACCGTGCGCCCGGCCGCGCGCGTCAATGCCTGTCGATGCCACGGTCCACCGAGTGGATGTCCACCGAGAAGCCCCGGCCGGCGTGGTCGCCATCGAGGTGCTCGACGTGCACACAGATGCCGGTCCCGACGTCGAGAGCGACCAGGTAGCGCGTGGCGTAGGTGAGGTCCGGGTGCCGGTCCCGCACCCTCGGGCCACCGGCCATCGCCTCGAGGTCCTCGCTGACCTCCCCGAACAGCAGGGGACAGCACGAGCAGCGCGGCTCGTACTCCGCGCGCGGGGACACCTCTGCCCACCAGACCTGGCGCCCGCCCCGCACCGCCGCGTCGAGGCGGTGCACGTCGAGCGCGGCAGGCGGGACGGCATCCGGCACGCCACCCGGGTCGTGGTCCGGCACCGGCCGGCGCCGCCGGCCGTCGGCGAGCTCGACCGGGTCGAGCATGGCCACGAACTGGTAGTCCTGCCACCTCGGGTCGTCGCTCGTGCGCGTGGAGGCCGGCCGGTGCTCGACGAACCCGTCCGCATCGACCTCCTGCGGCAGCTCCCAGGCGAAGGGCAGCCGGCTGACGCCTCGACCATGGGTGCCGGCCTCGCCGACCGAGGTGCGGTGCGACTGCTGGCGGTGCCGCTCGCCGTCAGCGAGGCGGACCTGCACGCCCACCCCCCGCTCGACGACGGCACTCAGCGTGTGGTCGGGCCCGTGCAACGGTCGGCGGTGCAGGTCGAACGCGAGCGCGCGCCAGCGCCACGGTGACGAGCGGGCGAGCCCGCGAAAGCGGTCAGGAGTGGGGGACGGCACGCCGACCAGTGCAGCACCGCCGGCTCCTCCCGGTCCACGGGGTTTCGGGGCGGGGGAACGGACAACCGCCGACCCCCGTAGACGACGACGCACGCCAACGTTCGACAGCCCCGTTGCCCGGATGTCCACGCTTGAGGTGTGGTCGCGCGACTCGCCTAGGGTCGCCGCATGGACGTCGGTGTCGCCCTCGCGGCCGTGAGATCGTCCGGCACCATCCTCGAGGGGATGCGGGCCGGCGAGCGTCTCGAGGACGCCGCGAGAGGTGCCGCCGCGCGCTCATCCCGGCGCGCGGTGGACCTGCTCGTCGCCGCCACCGACGACCCCGACCCGATCACCGCGGTCGCCGCCGTGCGCGGTCTCGGTGCCCACGGTGGCGCGCAGGCAGCCGCCCACCTGGTCTCACTGCTCAGGGACGAACGGGCGCACCTGGCCGAGCACGCCGTCGAGGCGCTCCGCGATGTGGACCCGTGCGAGGTCGGCGTGCCCGACCTCGTGCGGCGCTGTCTGCAGGGTGGCTTCACGGGGATGTTGGCCCAGCGCACCCTGGAACGGTGGGCGGTCACGGCCCCGGATGCCGTCCACGCCGGGTTGGCCGCGGCCATGCCGTCCCAGCGTGAAGCCGGAGCCCGCACCCGGCTGGTGGAGACGGTGGGCCTGGTGCGGTCGCCTGCCGCCCTTCGGCTGCTGACCCAGGTGGCGGTCGATGACGGCGAGGTGGCCGTCGTGCGTGCTGCGGCGCTGGCCGCCCTGGGCGACCTCCTGGCCGACCCCGGATGCCGTGTCGTCACGGACGCTGCGGCGGCCCGAGCCGCCCTCGACTCGGTGGCACGGTCGGGCGGATCGGCTCCATCCGACGGGTCGGCCGGGTCGGGTGGCTCACTCGCGCAGGTCGCCACCCTCGCGCTGTCCGACGCGTTTCCCCCGGCGCGGGCGGCAGCGGCTCCCGACGGCCTCACCGTGGCGCAGCTCTTCCTCCACGGTGACGTCGACGGCACGCTGCGGCACTCTGGACGGGGCGATACGGGTGGCATCGCCACCCTGCTCGTGCACCTCGGCGACGCGCTGCTGCGAGCGGGGCCGCGGGTGCAGCGGGTCATCACCGTCTCAGGAGGCTGGGGTGGTGTCGCCGGGGTGAGCTCGACGACGCCGGGTGCGTCGGCAGGTGCATCAGCCCGGGACGCATCGACGGCGGTGGAGGAGACCGCGAGTGCACCGACGGCGGACCGGGCAGCGGGGCACTCGCCCCCCGACGACCTCACGCTGGCCGACCAGCTCTCGCCCGCGGGTCACCTCTACGCCCGGGTCCCGCTGTGGGGGCACTCCCCGGGCATGTCGGCGGCGTGGCCGCGAAGGGTCGAGGCGCGGCGCGGCATCCGGCGCGTCCTCCGGGCGGCCGGGCACGTGGACGTCCTGCACCTGCGGATGGCCGACGTCGGGTCGATGGCCGCCGCCGAGGTGGCGGCCGAGCTCGGCATCCCGGTCGTGCTGACGGTCGCCCCGGACCCACACGCGCTGATCGCCTCGCGCGAGGCCGAGGGCACCCTGACCCGCGCGAGCTTCGGTGCGGCCGACCAGCGCGAGCACCTCTGGTTCCGCGACCGGCTGCTGCGGCAGCTCGCCGCACAGGCCGAGCACCTGGTCCTGTTCCCCCGCCAGGACGTCGAGCGCAGCATCACTCGGCTCGTCGGGATCGACGTGTCGGCGCAGCGCGACCGGGTGCTCGTCGTCGGCGAGGGCATCGACGTCATGGGCCTCGAACGCGTGGCGAGGGAGGTGCGCGGGGACGCGCCCCGGAGTCCGGCCACGACGGCCGCGCTCGACGAGCTCGACGCCCTCCTCGCCACCCTGCCCGCCGACCGCAGGTCGCTTCCGCTCGCGCTCTCGGTCGGCCGGCTGGCCCCGGTCAAGGGGATGGCGACCCTGGTCTCCGCCTGGCTCCACGACCCGTCGCTGCGCGGTCGCTGCAACCTGATGGTGATCGGTGGAGATCTCGACGACCCGAGTCCCGAGGAAGCCGCCGAGCTCTCCCGCATCCGCGACCTCGTGGAAACCGACGCGGCCACCGGCGCCGGGCTGCTCCTCGCCGGCCACCGCCCCAACGCCACCGCCACGACCTGGCTCGCCGCAGCCCGGGAGGGCCGACCCGGGACGGCCGCCCCCGGCGGCGTCTACGTGTGCGCGAGCCTCAAGGAGGAGTTCGGCATCGCCATCCTGGAGGCGATGACCGTGGGGCTGGTCGTCGTCGCCCCGAACGGCGGTGGGCCCGCCACCTACGTCGACGACGGCGTCACCGGCGTGCTGGCCGACACCGCGCACGGCCCCACCCTCACCGCCGCGATCGCCCGGGCCCTGGACCTCTCGTCCTCCTCCGGGGCCACCTTGCGCGACCACCGGTCCAGGGCCGTGGTGCGCGAGCGCTTCGGCATCGACACGATGGCCACCGCCCTCGGCGAGGTCTACAGCGCGGTGGCGTCGGGGGATGCCGGGGAGCCCGGGCGGGTCGCAGCCACCCCATGACCCTGCTCGTCATCAGCCCCGACTACGCGTCACACCTGTACCCGTTGGCCACGCTGGCCACCGCGTGGCGCGACGAGGGGGAGCACGTCGTCGTCGCGACCGGCCCGGCCACCGACGCGGTGGTCCGCGCGTTCGGCTACCAGCGCGAGCACCTCCAGCTCGGCCGGGGCTCGAACCCCGGCGTGATCCGCGCCGAGGAGCAGCCCCCGGGGGAGGACGACTCCCTCCGGGGGTTCTTCGCAGCCACCCGCGAGGGGGCCGTGGCGGCCCTGGCCTTCCAGGCCCGCGCGCGCGGCGACGACCTGCTCTGGAACGCCGTGGGCGTGGCGCGGGAGGTGCACGACCTCCTCGAGCGGGTGCGCCCCGACGCCGTGGTGGTCGACCACCTCGCCTTCGGAGCCCGGCTCGGTCTGGTGAGCGCGCGGGTGCCGCACGCGGACGTCGTGCTCGGTCACCCCTCGGCCCTGACGGTGGGCGACGAGGTCTACGGCTACCCGCCGGCCTGGCCGCGCGGCATCCACCCCGATCCCGCGGCGCTGGCGGACCTGCGAGCGCTGTGCGTCGAGGTGCGCGACACCTTCACCGCACAGTGGAACGCCGCGCTCACCGAGCTGGACCCGGGTGCCCCGCCCAGCCGCGACGCCTTCGCCGAGACGGGGGACCTGCTCCTGCTCAACTACCCCGAGACCCTCCACGACCCCGAGCGCACCGCCCTGCTGCCGGCCCACACCTTCCTCGGGTCGGCCGTGCGTGAGGAACCGCGCGACGCGGACGTGGAGGCGTGGCTCGCCCGCGAGCCGCGGCGGGTGGTCTACGTCAGCCTGGGCAGCTTCCTGTCGGCCCGCTCCGACGTGCTGGCCGTCGTGGCGCGGGCGCTGCGCGGTCTCGACGTGCGGGTGGCCCTCGCCACGGGCTCCGCCCCGGTCGAGGCGCTCGGGCCGCTCCCGCCCGAGTGGCTCGTGCGGGGGTTCCTTCCCCAGGTGCGGCTGCTCGCCCACAGCGCCGTCGCCGTGACGCACGGCGGCAACAACAGCGTGACCGAGGCGCTGACCGCGGGCGTCCCGCTGCTCGTGCTGCCGCTCTCGACCGACCAGTTCGCCGGCGCGGCCGCCGTCGAACGGGGCGGGGTCGGCCTGTGCCTCGATCCGAACGCGACCACGGTGGACGGGATCCGCCACGCCGTGCAGAACCTGTTGTCCCCCAACGGCATCCGGGATGCTGCGGCCGAGCTCGGCACGTCGCTCCGGGAGGTGCCGGGCGCGAACCGCGCGCACGACGCCGTGGCGGCCGCCTGGACGGCTCCCGAACCACCGCACCCCGAGCAGGTCAGGGGATGACGTCGACCGCGCGCCGGTCCGGCGACAGCCGGCGCAGCAGGTCGGCCGCGACGGCGACGGCGATGGTCGCCGGCTCCTTCCCCGGCAGGTCGGCGACCCCGATGGGCGACTGGATGCGGGCCACGACCTCGGGGGCGTGACCCTCCGCGCTGAGCCCGCGCTGGAACCGGCCCCACTTGGTCGACGACCCGATCAGGCCCACCGAGCCGAGGTGGGTGCACCGTAAGGCGGCGTCGCACAGCGCGTAGTCCTCGGCGTGGTCGTGGGTCATGACCAGGACGTGCGCTCCGGGCGGGAGCGCGTCGAGCACCATCTCGGGCAGCGGGGCATGGTGCCGCTGCACCCGCGCGACGGCGTCGTCCAGCCACGACATGGTGCCGGCGTCGAGCTGCTCCTCGCGCGAGTCGACGAGGTGGAGGTCGAGGTCGTGCCGGCTGAGGATGCGCGCCAGCTCCCCGCCCACGTGCCCCAGACCGAAGACCGCCACGCACGGCCGCACCGCCAGCGGCTCGAGGAGGATGCCGACCTCGCCGCCGCAGCACTGGCGGCCGTGCTCGGTGCGCGCCTTGTCACTGAGCGCGACGGTCAGCTGCTCGGGTTCGACCACCCCCGAGTCGAGCATCTGCCGCGCCCGTGTGACCGCCGTCTGCTCGAGGTTGCCGCCGCCGATGCTGCCCCAGGTGGCCCGAGCCGCAACGACCATCTTCGCCCCGGCCTTCCGCGGAGCATGCCCCCGCACTGACACGAGGGTCACGAGCACGCCGGGCTCGCGGATGGTCCGCAACCGCTCGACCGCGGTGAGCCAGTGCACGTCAGGCCCCCGGTCCGGCGCTGTGGGCCAGCTGCTCCGAGGCCGGCTCCAGCGGGCGCCGCTCGACGTCGGGCTGGTCGGGCACGACCCCGGGCGCCCCCTCGAGCACCGGCTGAAGGCCCGGCGGCACCGACCCGCCACGGGCCTGCTCGACCGCCCAGAACACCGCCTCGGGCGTCGCGGGGGACGCCAGGTCCACCGCCGTGCCCTCCGGCCCGAACGCCGCAGCGGCCTGCCGGAGCGCCTCACGCACCGAGAACGCCAGCATCAGCGGGGGCTCGCCCACCGCCTTCGACCCGTAGACGACGCCGTCCTCGGTGGCCCGCTCCAACAGGGCGACGTGGAGGTCCTCCGGCATCTCCGACAGGCTCGGCAGCTTGTAGGTGCTCGCCCCGTTCGTCGCCAGCCGGCCCCGCGTGGGCGAGTCCGACTCGTCCCACCGCAGGTCCTCCAGGGTGAGCCAGCCGGCGCCCTGCGCGAACGCCCCCTCGACCTGGCCGACGTCGACCAGCGGGGACAACGAGTCGCCGACGTCGTGCACGATGTCGACCCGCCGCAACCGGTAGGCACCGGTGAACCCGTCGACCTCGACCTCGGTCGCCGCCGCCCCGTAGGAGAAGTACTTGAAGGGTGAGCCACGCATCGCCGTGGAGTCCCAGTGCAGGCCCTCGGTGCGGTAGAACCCCGCCGCCCACAGCTGCACCCGCTGCACGTAGGCGGTGGCCACCAGCTCGGCCCAGGCGATGGACCGCCCCTCGACGGCGCCGTCGGCGCGCACCCGCCCCTCGGCGACCGTCACCTCCGCCGGCGTGCAGCCAAGCAGCTCGGCCGCCACCGGCCGCAGCCGGTCGAGGACCTGCGTGCAGGCGTCGAGGACCGCACCCCCGTTGAGGTCGGCCCCGGAGCTCGCGGCCGTCGCCGACGTGTTCGGCACCTTGTCGGTGCGGGTGGGGGCCAGCCGCACGCGCTCGAAGGGCACCCCGAGGGCCGTGGCCGCCACCTGCAGCATCTTGGTGTGCAGCCCCTGACCCATCTCGGTACCACCGTGGTTGACCAGCACCGACCCGTCCTTGTAGACGTGCACCAGCGCCCCCGCCTGGTTGAACGCGGTGAAGTTGAAGGCGATCCCGAACTTCACCGGGGTCACCGCGATCGCCCGCCTGCGGTGCTCCGAGCTCGCGTTGAACGCCGCGACCTCCTCGAGCCGCCGCGCGAGATCCCCCGTCGTCAGGACCTGCTCCCAGCAGGCCACCGCCCGCTCCGGGTGGCGCACGACCTGCCCGTAGGGAGTCAGCTGGCCCGGCCGGTAGAAGTTGCGCCGCCGCAGCTCGGCGGGGTCGATGCCGAGCCGGGGCGCGCACCGGCCCAGGACGTCCTCCACGACGAGCATCCCCTGGGGGCCCCCGAAGCCGCGGAAGGCGGTCTGCGAGGTCTTGTGCGTCCTCGCGATCCGCCCGTTCACGCGCACGTGGGGGATCCAGTAGGCGTTGTCGACGTGGCACAGGGCCCGCGCCATCACCGGCTCGGACAGGTCCAGGCTCCAGCCGCCGTCGGAGGTGAGCGTCGCGTCGAGCGCCAGCAGCCCGCCGTCGTCGTCGAACGCCGCGCGCCACTGGGTGTGGAAGCCGTGCCGCTTGCCCGTCATCGTCATGTCCTGCGCCCGGCTCAGCCGCAGCCGCACCGGTCGCCCGGTGAGCACCGCGCCGAGCGCGGCGACGGCAGCAAGCCCGTGCGGCTGCATCTCCTTGCCCCCGAACCCACCGCCCATCCGCAGGCACTGCACGGTGATGGCGTGGCTCGGCCGGCCGAGCACGTGCGCCACGACCTCCTGGGTCTCGCTCGGGTGCTGGGTGCTGCACTGCACGAACACCTGGCCGCTCTCGTCGACCTGGGCGATCGAGCAGTGGGTCTCGAGGTAGAAGTGCTCCTGACCCGCGCACTCCGTCACCCCGCTGAAGACGTGGGCGGCGCTCGCGAAGGCGGCCTCGACGTCGCCGCGCTGCAGCCGCGGCATCCCGCCCTGGAAGCTGCGCGCCTCGATCGCCTCGCGCACCGTGACGACGGCCGGCAGCAGCTCGTACCCCACTCCGACGGCCAGGGCGCCCAGCCGCGCAGCCTCCAGGGTCTCGCCGAGCACCCAGCAGACCGGCTGACCGTGGAACATCACCTCGGTGGGGAACAACGGCTCGTCGCCCTTCACACCGGCATCGCCCACCCCGGGGACGTCCTCGCCGGTCAGCACCCGCACCACCCCGGCGACGGCGAGCGCGGGCGCGGGGTCGAGGCGCGTCACGCGGGCGTGCGCGTGCGGCGCCTGCACGGGAAAGGCGTGCAGCAGGCCCGGCATCCGCCCCACCAGGTCGTCGGTGTAGAGGGCGGCGCCGGTGACGTGCAGGGCAGCCGACTCGTGGGGGAGCGGCGTGCCGACGACACGCCCGTCCGCCTGCGGTGCAGCGGTGCTCACCCACCCACCCCCTCGGATGCCGGTGCCGCACCGTCGGCGTGCAGCCTCACCAGCATGGTGGCCAGGGTGGCCCGACGGTAGGCGGCGCTGGCCCGGTGGTCGTCGATCGGTGTGCCCTCCTCGCGCAGCACCCCGCCCGCAGCCCGCGCGGTCTCCACCGTCCAGGGCCGGCCCTCGAGTGCCGACTCGGTCGCGCGCGCGCGTACCGGGGTGGCCGCGATGCCGCCGACGCCGACCCGGGCGCGGCGCACGACGCCGCCATCGACGTGCAGCGCCACGCCGACGGCCACACTCGAGATGTCGTCGAACCGCCGCTTGCTGACCTTGTAGAAGGTGCCAATGTTGCTGAGTGGCACGGGGATTCGTACCGCCCGGATGAGCTCGTCCGCACGCCGCACGCTGCGGCGGTAGCCGGTGAAGAACCGGTCCAGGGCCACCTGCCGGTCACCGTCAGGGCCGTGCAGCACCACCGAGGCGTCGAGCGCGAGGAGCGCAGGAGCGAGGTCACCGATCGGCGAGCCGGTGGCGAGGTTGCCCCCGATCGTCGCGCCGTTGCGGATGAGGGGGGAGGCGAACTGCGGGAAGACGGCATCGAGCAGCGGCACGCTGCCGGCGAGGCCGCGTCTCAGCTCGGTCAGCGGGAGGCCAGCGCCGAGCTCCAGGTGGTCCGCCCCGCGGGTCAGGCCGCGCAGCTCCGTGAGGCGGTCGATGCCGATGACGAGCGGGGTGCGCGCCCCGCGCAGGTTGACGTCCACGCCCCAGTCGGTCGACCCCGCCACGAGCACGGCATCGGGGTGCTGCCGGAGCAGCAACACCGCCTCGGCCAGGTCGGTGGGCCGCACGTAGGCGCCCGTCACGCCCTCGACCCGGCCGGCGGCGGGCTCGGGCGCCGCCCCTCGCATCCGGGTGGCCACGGGGTCGTCCGGAGACGGGTGCCCGAGGGCGTGGGCGGCATCGCGGATGGGGCGGTACCCGGTGCACCGGCACAGGTTGCCCGAGATCGCCTCGAGGTCGAAGCCGCCGGGGTCCGCGCGGTAGTACTCGGCGGCCATCGAGCAGACGAACCCCGGGGTGCAGTAGCCGCACTGGGAGCCGCCGCGCACCGCCATCTCGTGCTGCACCGGGTGCAGCGCCCCGGGAGTGCCGAGCCCCTCGGCGGTGACGACCTCCTGGCCCGCGAGCGAACCGGCCGGCAGCAGGCACGAGTTCACCGCCGCCCAGCAGGTGCCGCCCTCGTCGTCCGGGCGGGCCACCATGACGGCGCACGCCCCGCACTCGCCCTCCGCGCAGCCCTCCTTGGCCCCGGTCAGCCCCCGGGCCCGCAGCCAGTCCAGCGCGTTCGTCCACGGCTCGGTGCCGGCCAGGCCGACGACCTCGCCGTTGACCGTCACCTCCGACCCCGCACCGGGCGCCATGATGCTCCTCGTCCTCGACGGGTCCTCGACGGTGACCATGATGCGTCACGCAGGGTGACAAAGAACCCCGACCGAGGGCCCTTTGTACAGGGTTGCCGGCCGGCCGGCATCCGTGAGGGAACCGACAGGGGAACCGGACAGACGCCGCACAGCGGCGTGCGGCATACTTCCTCCCACGTGCTCCGGGGTCGGTGAAACTCCGAGCCGGCGGTGACAGTCCGCGACCCGACCGCAGCCAGCGGCCGGTTGACCAGGTGGAAATCCTGGACCGACGGTGAAAGTCCGGATGGTAGGAAGCACGTACGACGGTTGTACCGGAGGTCTGTCGACCTCCGGTCCGCCCGTGGTGCACGTTCCCCGGAGTTCGTCCGAGAAGCACAACGAACCCAAAGGACGAACACCTCTCATGAACACGCTCATCGCGGCCACTGATCCATCGCAGAACGTCTTCAAGACGATCATCGACGCCTACATCCCCATCGGCCAGTACAAGCTCTACTGGCTCGAGCTGATCGGCGTCTCCATCGGCGTCGCCTCCGCCTACCTCGGCATGAAACGCCTCGTGTGGGCGTGGCCGGTCGGCATCACCGCCAACATCATGCTGTTCTTCGTCTACATCGGCGGCGCCTTCGGCCTCGAGGACCAGCGCGTCCCCCTCTTCGGCCAGTCGGGCCGGCAGGTCTTCTTCATCATCGTCAGCATCTACGGCTGGGTCCGGTGGGCGCAGCACCGGCGCGCGATGGGCGCCGCCAGCGACGCTCCCGCCATCGTCCCGCGGTGGATGCGCCAGCACGAACGCGCCGTGCTCGTCGTCGGCTGGCTGGTCGGCACCGTGATCGTCCACCAGGCCTTCGTGGCCCTGTGGGAGCTCTCGCCCAACCCGTTCTTCACCCCGCAGTGGTGGTTCTACTGGTGCGACGCGTGGATCTTCGTCGGCTCGATCGCCGCGACCTACGCGATGGCGCGCGGCTGGAACGAGTTCTGGCTGGCCTGGATCGCCGTCGACCTGGTCGGCGTCCCGCTCGGCTTCGCCACCGGCTACGTGCCGACCGCCGTGATGTACACCTTCTACGGCATGTTCGTCATCTACGGCTTCACGCAGTGGGTCAAGGTGACCCGCGCCGAGGCGGCCCGCTCCAGCCGAGACGTGGAGCAGCCGGCGCCCGTCTCCTGACCTGCGCCGACGGACGGGGGCGAGGGGACACCTCCTCGCCCCCGTACCCTTGTGCCTCGTGAAGACGTTCGACGACCTGTATGCCGAGCTGGCCGACAAGGCCCGCACCCGCCCGCCTGGGTCGGGCACCGTCACGGCGCTGGATGCCGGCGTGCACGCCATCGGCAAGAAGATCGTCGAGGAGGCCGCCGAGGTGTGGATGGCCGCCGAGTACGAGGGCAGCGAGCGCACCGCGGAGGAGATCAGCCAGCTGCTCTACCACCTGCAGGTGCTCATGCTCGCCTGTGACATCTCGCCCGACGACGTCTACACGCACCTCTGACTCCGGAGCCCGACCCATGCTGCGTATCGCCGTCCCCAACAAGGGATCCCTGTCCGAGCCCGCGGCCGCCATGCTCAAGGAGGCCGGCTACCGCACCCGGCGCGACCCGAAGGAGCTCGTCGTCACCGACGCCGACAACGGCGTCGAGCTGTTCTACCTGCGCCCGCGCGACATCGCCGTCTACGTCGGCTCGGGCACCGTCGACTGCGGCATCACCGGCCGCGACCTGCTGCTCGACTCCGGCTCGGCCGCCGTCGAGCTGATGGCGCTCGGCTTCGGCGCCTCCACCTTCCGGTATGCCGCCCGCCCCGGCACCGCCACCGCGCTCGCCGACGTCTCGGGTCACCGGGTGGCCACCAGCTACCAGGGGCTGGTCGAGAAGCACCTCGCCGACCACGGCGTCGATGCGTCCGTCGTGCGCCTCGACGGCGCGGTCGAGACGGCGATCACGCTCGGGGTCGCCGACGTCATCGCCGATGTCGTCGAGACGGGGCAGACGCTGCGCAGCCAGGGGCTCGAGGTCTTCGGCGAGCCGATCCTGCGCAGCGAGGCCGTGCTGGTCCGGCGCGAGGGCAGCGAGGAGCAGGCTGCCGTCGAGGTGCTGCGTCGCCGGCTGCTGGGCGTCATCACGGCCCGCCACTACGTGATGCTCGACTACGACGTGCCGGCCACCCTGGTCGACCGGGCCTGCGCCATCACCCCCGGCCTGGAGTCGCCCACCGTGTCGCACCTGCAGAACCGCGACTGGTTCGCGGTGCGCGCGATGGTGCCCCGCTCGGGCACCAACGCGGTGATGGACGAGCTCTACGACCTCGGCGCGCGCGCCATCCTGGTCACCGACATCACCGCCTGCCGGCTGTGAGCGGCCCGGACCCCCACCCGCCCCCGACACCCGACGGTGTGGACGCCCCGTTCCGGCCGCGGCGGGGCCGCATCCTGCCGCTCGTCATGGCCTCGGTCGCCGTGGTGGTCTGCACGGTGGTGGCCATCGGCATGGGTGCCGGCGGCTGGCGGGTCGGTGACCAGCTGGCGCTCATCGGTCTCGGGCTGGCCCTCGCCGCGTTCCTCTTGCGCTACGCCAGCATCCGGGCGGTGCCCGGCGCCACGGGCCTCACGGTGCGAAACCTGATGCTCACCCGCACCGTGGGGTGGGACGAGATTCTCGAGGTGCGCTTCCCCGACGGCGCCCCGTGGGTCACCCTCGAGCTCGACGACTCCGACGAGCTGGCCGTCATGGCGATCCAGCGGGCCGACGGTGCGGTCGCCCGTGAGGAGGCGTTGCGGCTGGCCCGCATCGTCGACCGCAAGTGGAAAGCCCGGGCCTGAGGCCACCGATCGTCCACCCGGCTCGACCGGGACCAGCTCGGCACCGCCGTGTCGTGCCGCCTGTTCCACGACGGCGTGCTCGTCCTTGGCGGCTCCAGCCCATGGGGGCGCTGGGCCGCCGGGACCCAGGCGAGCGCGCACCTGCCGGTGCACACCCGACGGCTGCGCGACCTCAGGGCCTGACCGGCGCCGGCGACTCGGTCTCGCCACCCACCCTCGGCAGGCCCGGGCGCAGGCGCAGCGAGAAGACCAGCTGGGGCACCGCGACCAGCGCCAGCAGGCCCCACAGCACCGCGAAGCTGCCGGTGACGTCCTCGACCGCGCCCATCGTGGTGGGCCCGAACGCCGCGATCGTGTAGCTGACCAGGAAGGCCATCGCGGTGAGCCGCGCGCTGTCGCGGGGCAGCTTGGCGTACCGCACGAGCAGCGCGAGGCCGAGCGCGAAGCAGGCCCCCTGGCCCGCGCCGAGCAGCAGCGCCCACACCCACGGCAGGGCCTGAGGCGCCAGCCAGACGCCCAGCTCTCCCGACCCGCCGAGCAGGGTGGCCGTCACCAGCAGCACCCGTGCGTCGCCGACGTGGTCGAGGAGCGCCGGGGCGACCAGCCCGGAGACGAGCTGGGCGCCGGTGAACACCGCCATCAGCAGCCCGGCGCCGCGGGCGGTCCACCCGGCCGACTCGTAGGTGGGGGCCAACCAGGCCAGCGAGGAGTAGAACTGCCACGACTGGCAGGCGAGGTAGAGCGCGAGCAGCCATGCGGTGAGGCTGCCCCAGGGCAGCGCGTGGGAGACGTCGACCGGTGGTTCGTCACGAGCGGCGTGCCGCCGCACGGTGCGCGCCATCGACACCCAGGCCAGCACGGCCACGGCCGCGAGCGGCACCCAGGCGAGCAGGGATGCCGGCCAGCCGCCGAGGGACTCCTCCAGCGGAACCGAGGTGGCGGAGGCGACGGCGGCCAGGCCCATCATCGCCACCATGGTCAGCCCGGTGCCGAGCCCCGAGCGGCTCGGGAAGACGGTCTTGACCACCCCGGGCAGCAGCGTGCCGGCCAGCGCGATGCCGGCGCCGGCGACGACCGTGCCCGCGTAGAGCGACCACACCTGCCCGCCACCCAGGCCGCGCAGCACGAGGCCGAGGAGCACGAGGGTGATGCCACCACCCACTGCAGCCGCCGTTCCCACCCGTCGCGCCACCTGGTTCGCGACCGGTGCGAGCAGTCCCATGCAGAGGACCGGCAGCGTGGTGAGCACGCCCATCCACGCGCTGCTGAGGCCGAGGTCGGCGCTGATGCTCTGGGCCAGCGGCGGCAGGCTCGCCATCAGGGTGCGCAGGTTGGCGGCCACGAGCACCAGTGCCGTGACCACCACCCAGGTGGGAGCCCCGTGCGGGTGGCGCGACGCGGCGGCAGCCGGGCGGGTGGTGGTCACCGGCCCGAGCATTCCAGAGCCGTCGAGGTGCGGAGGCGTTGGCGCGCAGCGATTCGGCTGCCTCGTGGGGTGGTGGTGCGGTTCAGCGGATGCCGTGCGCGCCTCGCGCACTCAGCTCTCGGGCCCGTCCCCTCGTGTGTGGTCGGGCGTCCTGCCGTCAGGGCAGGTAGGACTCCGGGACCATCTGCAGGGCCTCGTCGTCGTCGAGGCCGGCCACGACGAGCAGGTCGACGACCATCGAGCGCACCTGCCCGCGGATCATCTCCGACGACAGTCCGGCCGCCGGGTCCACCCGTGCCGACAGCCCGGCGACTCGCTCGAGCACCGCCCGGGCGGCCGAGGGCATGGTGTGCTCGTCGAGCACCCGGGCCAGGTCGTCGGCGGCATCGGCGAGGGCCTCCACGAGGTCGACGTAGTGTTCGGGCACCGCCTCGTCGCGGGCGATGGCGACCGAGGCACGCCGGGCCAGCACCCGCAGGTTCCGCACGCACCGGTCCAGCGGCACGACCAGGGCCGAGGCCGCCTCGGCCGTCGGGCCGTGCTCGCGCAGCAGCGGCGACTGGCGAACCAGGGCCACCCCCTCGGCAGCGGCGGTGCGCAGCTCGCCGAGCTGGTCCTCGAGCGAGCGGGCGCCGTCGAGGGCGGCGGAGGCGAGCACCCGGTCGCGTCGGCGCAGTGCCGCGACGACGTCGCGCAGTGTCGACGACACCGCGCGGACCGTGCGCGCGGCCTCGGCCCGCGGCCGGCGGACCGGCGAGGTCGGCGCCACCACCCCGATGACCAGGGCCACCAGGCCCCCGACCACGGCGTCCAGCCAGCGCGAGAAGGCCGCGCTCTGGCTGGCGACCAGCGCCACGATGAAGACCGACTGCACCCCCGCCTGGATGACGAGGAGCTGCCCCGACGACACGACGATCGCGATCGCCATCGCGAGCACCACGACGACGGCCATCTGCACGGGACCGGTGCCGAGCACGGTGACGATGAGGTCTCCGACGAGCACGCCGATGGCCACCCCCACGGTCACCTCGACGATCCGTCGCAACCGCTGCCCGTAGGTCAGGCCCAGGCAGAGGATCGCCGTGACCGGTGCGAAGAACGGGTTGGCGTGCCCGAGCAGCTGGCCGGCCACGAGCCAGGCGACGAGCACCCCGACGCCGATCTGGAGCAGGAAGACCCACCGGGTGCGCAGCCGGCCCAGCCGGCGCTCCACCTCGGGGCGCAGCTCGTCGAGGTTCACGGCGCCGCCGTCCGCAGCACCAGGTCGGCCGACTCCCAGGGGCGGCTCGCGGCGTAGACGGCGTCCTCCTGGGCGGCCCAACGGTCCCAGTGCGGGGCGTACGCCTTCCCGTCGCGCGACAGCGCCCGCTCCTTGCGCACGTCGGTCGGCGCGTCGACCCACACCCGCACGGCGGCGAACGCGCCCGCCGGTGGCACCAGCGCACCGCACCCCTCGAGCACGAGGTGCGGCCCGGCATCCACGACGACGGTGCGGCCGGGGCGCGAGCGCATCCAGTCCCACCGCGGGTATGCCGCGTGCTCGCCGCGCGCGACCGGCTCGAGCACGTGCGTGGTCGCGAGCCCGACCCCGCCGGCCAGGCCGTCCCAGCCGGGGTAGATCGCGTCGAGGTGCACCACCGGGCAGCCCAGGCTGCCCGCGACGGCGGTGCCCAACACGGTCTTTCCCGACCCGCTGCGTCCGTCGATGCCCACGACCACGGTGCGGCCGGTCACCGGCGAGGCCGCCCGGGCCGCGTGCACCACCGCCATGACCTGCTCCGGGTCGGCGGCGTGGCGGTGCCGGGTCTCGCCGACCGGCGGGTGGGTCATGGACGCGACTCTAGTGCTGGCATATTGGGCGCATGTCCGTGGCGGTCCGCGTCATTCCCTGCCTCGACGTCGATGACGGCCGCGTCGTCAAGGGCGTCAACTTCGAGAACCTGCGCGATGCCGGCGACCCCGTCGCACTGGCCCGCCGCTACGGCGAGCAGGGGGCCGACGAGCTGACCTTCCTCGACGTCACGGCGAGCAGCGGGGACCGCGCGACGATGTTCGACGTCGTGGCGCGCACCGCCGAGGAGGTCTTCATCCCCCTGACCGTCGGGGGAGGGGTGCGCACCGTCGACGACGTCGACCGGCTGCTGCGCGCCGGTGCCGACAAGGTCGGGGTCAACACCGCCGCCATCGCCCGCCCGGCCCTGATCGCCGAGACCGCCGACCGTTTCGGGGCGCAGGTGCTCGTGCTGTCGGCCGACGTGCGCCGCCGCCGAGACGAGGCCGGGCGCGCCACCGGCGGGTTCGAGGTGACCACCCACGGGGGGCGCACCCGCACCGGCATCGACGCCGTGGAGTGGTGCGTGCGCGCCGAGGCGCTGGGGGCCGGCGAGATCCTGCTCAACTCGATGGACGCCGACGGCACCAAGGACGGCTTCGACCTCGAGCTGATCCGGCTCGTGCGGGCCGAGGTGGGCGTGCCGGTGATCGCCAGCGGCGGGGCGGGTGCGGTGGGCGACTTCGCGCCCGCCGTGCGGGCCGGCGCGGATGCCGTGCTCGCCGCCAGCGTCTTCCACTTCGCCGAGCTGACCATCGGCGAGGTCAAGGACGCCCTGCGCGCCGACGGCCTCCCCGTCCGCTAGCGCGCCGGGCTGCGGTAGGCCTGCACCGTGCCGGTGTCGTGGACGAAGCCGCAGGCGCGGTAGACCCGCCCGGCCGGGTTGGTGGCCCCGGTGACGATCACCCACTGCTCGCACCCGCTGTCGGCGGCCCACTGGGCGGCGACCCCGAGCAGGTGCGACGCCAGGCCCTGTCGGCGGTGCGCCTCGTCGGTGGTGACGTCCTGGTAGCGCGCGGTGGAGCCGCAGCGCACGATCCCGAGGTCGGCGACCAGCGCGCCGTCGGGGGTGAAGGCCCCGAACCACGCACCCACGCCGCGGGCGGAGAGGTCCTGCCGGGCCAGCAGCTGCCCCCGGGCGAAGCGCAGGAACGACGTCCGGTCCTCCGCGCCGGTGGCGTCGTTCTCGGCGACCGAGCGTGCCAGGTCCTGCTCCCAGTCCTCGCCCTCGAGGCGGCGCACGGTGTAGCCCGGGGCGAGGGGGGTCGGGCGCGGGAGCGCCCGGGTGCTGAGCACGTCCTCGAGCTCGAGGCCCAGTCCGAGGGCGGACCAGCGGCCCGGCGCCGCCGGCATCCGGGGCAGCCCGACCGATGTCCAGCCCGCGTCAGGGAAGGCCGCTCCGAACACGCCGACCCAGCGGTCCGCGTCGTCCACGGCATCCCCGTCGGTGACGAGCACGAAGTTGCCCCAGTGGAAGTCGGGGTTGTCCGGTGTCCGCACGACGAGGTGGTCCTCGTGCTCCTCGAGCCGCGAGCCGGTGTGCTCGAGGATGGCCAGGTCGGTGGCCCATCCGAGCGGCGAGGAGCCCATGGGTCGACGTTACCGAAGCCTCGTCAGACGCCGAGTCGCGCCTGCTTCAAGGCCTCCACGTCGCCGGGTGCACCCTCGAACGCGACGTCAGCCACCTGCATCCGGCCGAAGGCGACCAGCAGCAGCTCGACCGGCTCGCCGGTGACCGTGACGACCGGCGTGCCCTTGGTGGTGACCGGCTCCGCACCCGGCGCCACGAGGCGCACGCCGACGTCGGCGCGACGGAACATCAGCGAGGCGGACCTCCGGAGAACGGCCACCACGGCTCGTGAGGTGCGCTCGGGCACCTCGCGCCGCGGCCCGACCGCGCCGTCGCCGCGCAGGGCGTCCTCGTGGTGCACGACGAGCTCAGCGGTGTTGACGAGGGCGTCGACCCGGCCCACGCGGGTGGGCGACCACCACGGCGGACCGGAGCGCACCGTGTCGACCAGCGCGAGGTAGTCCCCTGCCGCGAGCGCGGCCTGCCCCCGCTCCAGGCGCCCCTCGAGCGGCGCGAACCACATGCCGCTGGCGAGGTCGGGCCGGTTCTCCCGCACCACGAGGTGGGCCGCCAGGTCGCGGGTCAGCCACGGGCTGCAGAGGGTGGGGGCGTCGGGGCCGAGCTCGAGGAAGGTGTCACACAGAGCCTCGCGCTCGCCCTGCACCACGGACACGTGCTGGTCGCTGGTCATGCGCCCATTCTCGCGGGTGACGGACCTTGCGTCGCGACCACCCCGGCGCCAGGGCATCTTCGGCGTGCGCGTCCGGGCTCGTCCAACGTTGCCCGGCGCCCCGACACCGAGGCCCTCGAGCGCCCTACGCTCGGGCGGGTGAACCCGTCCCGTGCCCGCGCCGTGCACGCCCTGACCGCCGCCGTCGCGATCGCCGCGCTGGTGCTGCAGGCCGTGCTGGTGGTCACCGGCGACTCCGTGCTCGCAGAGACGCAGGTGCCGCCGCTCCTCACCCGACTGGGCCGCCTCATCTCGTACTTCACGATCCAGAGCAACCTGCTCGTGGCCGTCACCGCCGTTCAGCTGGCCCGCGACCCGCTGCGCGACGGGCGCTGGTGGCGGCCGGTGCGCGCCGCCGCGCTGGTCGGCATCACCGTGACCGGGCTGGTGCACTTCGTGCTCCTGCGCCCGCTGCTCGACCTGCAGGGCGCGAGCTGGGCCGCCGACAGGCTGCTGCACCTGGCCGTGCCGGTGGTCGCGCTCGTCGGCTGGGTGGTCGCCGGCCCGCGGCCCCGCGCTCCGTGGCGCGACGCGCTGAGCGCCCTGGCCTGGCCGGTCGGCTGGCTGGCCTGGACCCTCGTCGTCGGCGCGCTCACCGGCTGGTACCCGTACCCCTTCCTCGACGTCGGTGACAAGGGCGCCGGGTCGGTGGCGGTCACCTGCATCGGCGTGACCGTGCTGTTCCTGGCGCTGGCCGGCCTGCTCTCGCTCCTCGACCACCGGATGCCGCCCGCACCCGTCCGGCGAGCGGCCGCTGCACCGGAGCGGGTCGCCACCACGGCAGAATGACCGGGTGCCCACCCCGACCACCCCCGCCACGCCGGATGCCGTGCTCGACCTCGAGATCGCCGCGCGGCTGAAGCGCGACCCGGCCGGCCTGGTGGCCGCCGTCGTGCAGCAGCACGACACCGGCGAGGTGCTCATGCTCGGTTGGATGGACGACGAGGCGTTGCGCCGCACCCTCACCGAGGGCCGGGTCACCTACTGGTCGCGCAGCCGTGGTGAGTACTGGCGCAAGGGCGACACCTCCGGCCACGTGCAGCACGTGCGCTCGGTGGCGCTCGACTGCGACGGCGACGCCCTGCTGGTGCGCGTCGACCAGGTCGGGGCGGCCTGCCACACCGGCGACCGCACCTGCTTCGACGCCGACGACCTCGGCGCGGTCGTCGGTGCGCCGGAAGCCACGGCGTGAGCACGGCATCCGCGTCGGCGACCACGCCCGACCTGGCCTACGGGCAGACCTGGCCGAGCCTCGACGTCTTCGGGGTGCTCGCCCGCGACCGCCGCGTCATCCCGGTCGTACGGCGCCTGATGGGCGACGCCGAGACCCCGGTCGGGGTCTACCGCAAGCTCGCCGGCGACCGGCCGGGCACCTTCCTGCTCGAGTCGGCCGAGCACGGTGGCGTCTGGTCGCGCTGGTCGATCGTGGGCGCCGCGAGCCGGGCCACCCTCACCGAGCGCGACGGCCTGGCCCACTGGGTCGGCGAGCCACCGGTGGGGGTGCCGACCACCGGCCCGGCCACCGAGGCGCTGCGGGGCACCATGCAGGCCCTGGCCACCGAGCCGATCGCCGGCCTCCCGCCGCTCACCGGGGGCATGGTCGGCGCCATCACCTACGACGCCGTGCGCCGCTGGGAGAAGGTGCCGAGCACCACCCCCGACGAGCTCGAGCTGCCCGAGCTCGCGCTGATGCTCGCCACCGACCTCGCCGTGCTCGACCACACCGACGGGTCGATCCTGCTCGTCGCCAACGCGGTCAACTACGACGACACCGACGAGCGGGTGGAGCTCGCGTGGGCGGATGCCGTGCAGCGCCTCGACGCGATGACCCGCGCGCTCGCTGCCCCGGCCGACAGCACCGTCGCCGTCGTCGACCCCCACGCCGTCGACGACGCCATGGCGCAGGTGCGCTCGAACACCACCCGTGAGCGCTACGAGGAGGTCGTCGAGCTCGCCAAGGAGGACATCCGCGCCGGCGAGGTGTTCCAGGTGGTTCTCTCCCAACGCTTTTCGATGGACTGCCACGCCGACCCGCTCGACGTCTACCGCGCCCTGCGCGCCGGCAACCCGAGCCCCTACATGTACCTCTTCCGCCTGCCGCACCCCGACGGCTCGTCGTACGCCGTGGTCGGCAGCAGTCCCGAGGCGCTGGTGCGAGTGACGGGGGAGCGGGCCATCACCCATCCCATCGCCGGGTCGCGGCCGCGCGGCAAGACCCCCGAGGACGACGTGCGCCTCGCCGAGGAGCTGCTCGACGACCCCAAGGAGCGCGCCGAGCACGTCATGCTGGTCGACCTCGGCCGCAACGACCTGCAGCGGGTCTGCCGCCCCGGCACCGTCGACGTCGTCGAGTTCATGGACGTACGCCGCTACAGCCACGTGATGCACATCGAGTCGACCGTGGTCGGTGACACCCGCCCGGGCGCCAGCGCCTACGACGTGCTGGTGTCGACCTTTCCCGCCGGCACCCTGTCCGGTGCCCCGAAGCCCCGCGCCCTCGCCCTCATCGAGCAGTACGAGCCCTCCCGGCGGGGCGTCTACGGTGGCGTCGTCGGCTACCTCGACTTCCACGGCGACCTCGACATGGCCATCGCGATCCGCACGGCGGTCGTCAAGGACGGCGTGGCCCACGTGCAGGCGGGGGCCGGCATCGTCGCCGACTCGGTGCCCGCGCGTGAGTTCGAGGAGTGCGTGCACAAGGCGACCGCGGCGCTGCGGGCGGTCGCGACGGCCGGCGCCATGCGGGTCGTCACGTGAGGCGGCTGTCGTCCAAGGGCGGTGTCGTGCTGCTCGCGCTGCTCGGTGCCGGCCTGCTGCTGGTGAGCGCCTTCCGGCCCTGGGTCACCGGCTCCGTGGACGACGTGCTCGGCGCCACCCGGCTCAGCGCCACCGGGGCGGAGGTCGCCCCCGGCCTGAGCGCGGTCGCGCTGGCGATCGCCGCGGCAGCCATCGCCATGGTGGCCGCCGGGCGGATCGCCCGCGCGGTGGCCGTCGTCGCGTATGCCGTGTGCGTCGCCGTCGCGGTGGGCCTCGCGGTGCGGGTGCTGCTCGACCCCGAGGGGGTGCTCGGACCGGTCGCCGCCTCGCGGGTCGGCCGCACCGGCTCGGTCGAGACCCTCGCCGACGCGACCGCCTGGCCCTGGGTGGCGCTGGTGGCCTGCGCGATCGCCCTGGTCGGCCTGGCCGGCGCCGTCGTCGGAATGCGCCGCTGGGGCGGCCCGACCCGGCGCTACGAGGTACCCGACGGCAGCACCGCCGTCGCGGCCGGGCCGCGGGGTGAGCGCGTCGCGAGCGACTGGGACGAGCTCAGCTCCGGGCGCGACCCGACCGATGTGGGTCCGGACGCCCCGACCTGACAGAATCGACCGGGAGCCAACGGGTCACCGACCCCTGCCAGAAAGTTGACGGTATGAGCGAGCACGACGACAACCACGGGCACAGCCTGGCCGCCTGGACCGCGGTGATCATCCTCATCGTCGCCGCGGCGATCATGTCGTTCGCGGTGCTCTTCCCGAACGGCTGGGTCTTCGCCGGCGGGGCCGTGCTGGTGCTCGTCGGGGTCATCGCGGGCAAGCTGCTGTCCATGGCCGGCTACGGCTCGGCCCAGCGCGACCGCGACGAGGACCCGTCCATCCGGTGATGGCGACCGCACCGTGACCACCGTCCTGGACTCCATCGTCGCCGGGGTCCGCGAGGACCTCGCGCTGCGCGAGCGCCGCACCTCGCTGTCCGACGTCGAGCAGGCCGTGCACGCTGCCCGGCCGGCGATCGACGCCGATGCCGTGCTGCGGCGTCCCGGCCTGTCGCTGATCGCCGAGGTCAAGCGGTCCAGCCCGAGCAAGGGCGTGCTGTCCGACATCCCGGACCCGGCCGCCCTCGCCATGGCCTACGAGGCCGGGGGAGCCTCGGCCGTCTCGGTGCTCACCGAGCAACGCCGCTTCGGTGGCAGCCTCGAGGACCTCGACGCCGTGCGGGCCGCGGTGCGCGTGCCGGTGCTGCGCAAGGACTTCGTCGTCACCGACTACCAGGTGTGGGAGGCCCGCGCCCACGGCGCCGACCTCGTGCTGCTCATCGTCGCGGCCCTCACCGACGGCGAGCTGGCGGCCCTGCTCGCCCGGGCGCACGAGCTCGGGATGACCGCGCTGGTCGAGGTGCACGACGAGGTCGAGACCCAGCGGGCCATCGACGCCGGGGCCCGGGTGATCGGCGTCAACGCCCGCAACCTCAAGACGCTCGAGATCCACCCCGAGACCTTCTCCCGGCTGCGCCCGCTCATCCCGCACGGCTGCGTCACCGTCGCCGAGTCCGGCATCCCCGACGCCGCCACGGCCGCCGCCTACGCCGAGCAGGGCGCCCACGCCGTGCTCGTGGGCGAGGCGCTGGTGCGCACCGGCGACCCCCGCGCCGCAGTGGCGTCGATCGTCGCGGCCGGCGCCCCACGAAACCACACCCCCGAGGACCTGTAGTGCCTGACCCGACCGCCACCACCCCCACCGACCTCGGCGGCCTCGTCCCCGAGCCACTCGCCCGCCCGGGGCGCTTCGGGCCGTTCGGTGGGCGCTACGTGCCGGAGGCGCTCATCCCCGCGCTCGAGCAGCTCGACGAGGCCCGCCAGAAGGCCGCCGTCGACCCCGAGTTCCTCGACGAGCTGGCCCGGCTGCACCGCACCTACACCGGCCGGCCCAGCATCATCACCGAGGTGCCGCGCTTCGCCGCGCACTGCGGCGGCGCACGCGTCATCCTCAAGCGCGAGGACCTCAACCACACCGGCTCGCACAAGATCAACAACGTGCTGGCCCAGGCCCTGCTCACCAAGCGGATGGGCAAGACCCGGGTCATCGCCGAGACCGGCGCCGGCCAGCACGGGGTCGCCACCGCCACCGCGGCTGCCCTGATGGGCCTGGAGTGCCGCATCTACATGGGCAAGGTCGACACCGAGCGACAGGCGCTCAACGTCGCCCGGATGAAGATCCTCGGCGCCGAGGTGGTGCCGGTCGAGCACGGCAGCGCCACCCTCAAGGACGCCATCAACGAGGCGCTGCGCGACTGGGTGACCAACGTCGGCACGACGCACTACCTCATCGGCACCGTCACCGGCCCGCACCCGTTCCCCGAGATGGTGCGCGACTTCCACAAGCTGATCGGCGAGGAGGCCCGCGAGCAGGTGCTCGAGCTCACCGGCCGGCTCCCCAGCGCGGTCATCGCCTGCGTCGGTGGCGGGTCCAACGCCATGGGCATCTTCCACCGCTTCGTCCCGGATGCCGGGGTGCGCCTGATCGGCATCGAGGCCGGCGGCGAGGGCATCGAGTCGGGCCGGCACGCGGCCCGGTTCGCCTCCACGGCGACCCCCGGCGTGCTGCACGGCGCGATGAGCTACCTCATGCAGGATGCCGACGGCCAGACCGTCGAGTCGCACTCGATCTCGGCGGGGCTGGACTACCCGAGCGTCGGCCCGGAGCACGCGTGGTTGCGTGACAGCGGCCGCGCCGAGTACCGCTACGCCACCGACGACACGGTCATGGAGGCGTTCCGCCTGCTCAGCCGCACGGAGGGCATCATCCCCGCCATCGAGTCGGCGCACGCCCTGGTCGGCGCCATGGAGGTCGGGCGCGAGCTGGGCCCCGACGGCCTGCTGCTCGTCAACCTCTCCGGTCGGGGCGACAAGGACATGGAGACCGCCGCGACGTACTTCGGCCTGCTCGAGGGGTCGTCGTGACCACCACCGTGCGTGGCGTCGAGGAGGTGCTGCGCCGCTGCCGCGACGAGGGCCGCGCCGCCCTGGTCGGCTACCTGCCGGTGGGGTTCCCGACCGTCGAGGGCTCGCTCGAGGCGATGCGGGTGCTCGTGGAGGCCGGCTGCGACGTCGTCGAGGTGGGCGTGCCCTACAGCGACCCGCTGATGGACGGCCCCGTCATCCAGCACGCGGCGGCCACGGCGCTGGCCGGCGGGAGCCGGGTCGACGACGTCTTCCGCGCCACGGCCGCGGTGCGCGACGCCGGCGGCACGCCGCTGGTCATGACCTACTGGAACCTCGTGCTGCACCGGGGGGTCGAGCGCTTCGCCGCCGACCTCGCGGGGCACGGCGGCGCCGGCCTCATCACGCCCGACCTCATCCCCGAGGAGGCGGACGACTGGATCGCCGCGAGCGACGAGCACGGCCTCGACCGGGTCTTCCTCGTGGCGCCGAGCTCCACCCCCGAGCGGCTCACCAAGGTGACCGCCGCATGCCGTGGGTTCGTCTACGCGGCATCCACGATGGGCGTGACCGGTGCGCGCACGAGCGTCGACGGCGACGCCGAGGGGCTGGTGGCGCGCACCCGCGCCGTCACCGACCTGCCCGTGTGCGTGGGGCTCGGGGTGTCCACCGGCGCACAGGCCGCCGAGCTGGCCGCCTACGCCGACGGCGTCATCGTGGGGTCCGCCCTGGTGAGGACTCTCACAGGCGACGGGGAACTCGACGACCGGCTCGAGGCGTTGCGCGCACTGACGGCCGAGCTGGCCGACGGAGTGAGGACGAGGCGATGAGCACCGAGATGCACGGCGCGACCCCGGTGACCGCCGACGAGCCGTCCCCGGGCCGCGAGCGGGTGCTCGACATCGTCGGCACGCTGGCCCGGCTCTTCCTCGGCGTCGTGCTCATCTGGGCCGGAGCGACCAAGGTCGGGCACCCCCTCACCGCCCAGCGCGCGGTCCAGGCCTACGAGATCTTCCCCACCGGGCTGGCCAACACCATCGGCCTGGCGCTGCCCTTCCTCGAGATCATCCTGGG
>JBJMHU010000119.1:0-4891 GCA_045807225.1 Ornithinibacter sp.
TAGTCGCGCAGTCCGGCGACGAATGCCTCCTCGCCGACATAGACGACGAGCTGCTTGAGCACGCTCGCGCCCTTTGGATAAGTGATCCCGTCGAAGTTCGCCGCGGCATCGGCGACATCGCGCGTCGGCTCCCGGATCGGATGCGTCGTCGGCGCCATGTCCGCCCGGTATCCCGACAGCTTCGACGACGCGAGGAACGACGACCATGCGTCCGTGAAGTCGGTGGCCGCGACGGCGGCCCAGTGGCAGGCCCACTCGGCGAAGGCTTCATTGAGCCACAGGTCTTCCCACCACGTCATCGTCACGAGGTCGCCGAACCACATGTGCGCCATCTCGTGCGCGATGGTGTTGCTGCGCGACAGCACCTGGTCGGGGGTGGCCGCCCCCCGGAAGACCATCGTGTCGCGGAAGGTGACGCATCCCGGGTTCTCCATGGCCCCCGCGTTGAACTCCGGCACGAACACCTGGTGGTACTCGCCGAACGGGTACCGGATGCCGAACAGCCGGTGGTAGTGGTCGAAGCAGGCCCGGGTCGTCGCGAGCATGTGCTCGGCCTGCTGGGCGAGGTGCGGCTCGAGCGATCGCCGTGAGTGCACCCCCAGCGGGATGCCGTCGTGCTCGGCCAGCACGGATGCCCACGGTCCGGCGCACACGGTGACGAAGTAGGTCGCCAGCGGAGGCGTGGTGGCCAGCTCGGTGCGGCCGGGGGCGACGACCGTCGCGCCGCCGTTGCCGAGCACCGTCCACTCCACGGGGGCCCTGACGGCGACCGTGTACGGAGCCTTGAGGTCTGGCTGGTCGAAGCAGGCGAACACCGTGGAGGCTGCGTCGAGGAACAGGTGTCCGTAGACGTAGTCCTCGCCGTCGGCCGGGTCGGTGCTGCGGTGCAGGCCCTGGCCGTCGTGGCTGTAGGCCATCGTCGCCTCGACCTCGAGGACGTTGTCTGCGGCCAGGTCGGTCAGGGCGAGGCGCCCGTCGACCACGGATGCCGGGTCGAGCGGGTGGCCGTTGAGCGTCACCACGTGCAGGGCCCGGGCACGCAGGTCGACGAAGGTGGAGGCGCCGGGGCTGCGGGCGGTGAACCGGATCGTGGTGCGCGACCCGAAGACCTCGGCACCGCGGTCGAGGTCGAGGTCGACCTCCATCGCGTCGACGGTGATGAGCGCGGCCCGGGTGGTGGCCTCTGCGCGGGTGAGTGACGGCATCCCCCCACCCAACCAGAGCCACGGCGGCACCGGGCTCAGCGAGGCACCCGCCGCTCACCCCTCACGGGTGTGGAGCCGGGGCGCAGGGGGACGCCACACTGGCCGTCGACCCGACGAAGGAGCCGAGGATGAGCGGTGTGACGATGATCGTCGTCGGGCTGGTGCTGGGGCTGGCCGGGGGCTGGTCGATCCGCACCGTCCTGACCCTGCTCGGCTTCGGCGCCGGCTGGCTGCTGGCCAACGTCTTCGATGCGAGCCTCCTGGTGACCCTGGTCGTCGCCATCGTCGGCGCCGCCTTCGCGTGGCTCGTGGTGCGGCTCGCGGCATCCATCGTGTTCTTCGTCGTGGGTGCGCTCGTGGGCCTGCTCGTGGGGGCCCGCGTGTTCCGCCTGCTCGAGGGCGGCGACGGCAACCTGCTGCTCGCCCTGGTCTTCATCCCCGCCATGGGCATCGTCGGCGGCTGGGTGGCCGAGAAGACCAAGGATCGGTTCGTGGCGTGGGGCACCTCCATCGCTGGGGCCGCCCTGGTGCTCGGCGGTATCGGCACCCTGGTGAGCGGCCTCGCCTGGCTGCGCCACCCGGTCGAGACGTGGCAGGCCGCGCTCGGCACGGCCGCGTGGGTCGTCCTGTCGATCGTCTTCCGGCTCAGCCAGAAGGCCGTCGGCAGCAACGACACCACCTGAGGGGCACCGCCCGGTTCGAGGTGATGTCCGCACTCCCGGCGCCAGATCATCACCTCGACCCGCGGCGGACCCGGCGCGTGCCTGCGTCACAACTGGGTCACGGTGCTTGCCAGAAGTAAGTTAGTAAAGTTTACTAACCCTCATGAGCAGTGCGATGCCGCGCCGAGTGCGGCCCTCCGCGGCCGTCCTCCCCACGGATGGTCGCCGGCAGAACCTCTCGCTGGTGCTGCAGACCCTGCGCCGGCTCGGCCCCACCAGCCGGGCCCAGCTGGCGCGCGAGGTCGGGGTCACCAAGGTGACCATGTCGCACCTGGTCGCCGAGCTCGCCGACGAGGGCCGCGTGCTCGACGTCGGCACCGCAGAGCAGGGAGGCCCGGGCAAGCGGGCCACCCTCGTCGACCTGGACCGCGCCCGCCTCCTGACCCTCGCCGTCGACCTGTCGGTGCCGGCGCAGCTCAAGGCCGCGGTGCTCGACATCACCGGCGAGGTGCTGGTGCGCGAGGAGCGTGCCGCCGCCGTCGACGCGGCCCAGGGCCGTGGCGTCGACCCCGCGGTCGTCGTCGACCTCGTGCTGGCGACGATCGCCCGCTCACCCCACCCGGTGCTCGGTATCGGCATCGGCACCCCCGGCCTGGTCGACCGCAACGGCACGGTGCGCACCGCCCCCAACCTGGGCTGGACCGACGTGCCACTGCGCGCGCTGGTCGCCGAGGCGACCGGCATCCCCGTGCTGGTGAGCAACGACTCGGATGCCGCGACGCAGGCCGAGCTGAGCGCCTCCCCCGGCAGCGAGGACATGGTGCTCGTACACGTCGGGCGCGGCGTCGGCTGCGGCATCGTCACCGGCGGCCGCCGGGTCTCCGGCGCCCACCACGCCGCCGGCGAGATCGGCCACGTCACGGTCGGCACCGACGGCGGCGAGGACTGCCCGTGCGGCAAGCGCGGCTGCCTCGAGACCTGGCTGTCCATCCCCCGGCTGCGCGCCGCTCTCGACGCCCCCGACGGCCGGGAGGTCGTCGAGGCCGGTGGGGAGCGCCTGGGTGTGGCCCTCGCCCCGGTCGTCGCGGCCCTCGACCTGTCCGAGGTCGTGCTGGCCGGGCCGGAGGAGCTGCTCGCCCCCGTGCTGCCCGTGCTCGAGCGCACCCTCGCGCAGCGCCTGCTCGCCGACCCGGACTTCCCGCTGTCGGTGCGGCTCGCCGCCTCCCCCGAGGACATCGTGCTGCGCGGCGCCGCAGCAGTGGTCCTGTGGGACCGGCTCGGGGTCGTCTAGACCCCTCCCGAACCTCAGCGAAACCCCTGCAGCACACCCCAACAGGAACCACCGCTCCACCGCTCCACAGCAGCACAGAACAGATCCGGACAGGATCACGACACAGCACCACCCACCACCACTCGCACCTCGGTGCACCTCCGGGGCCGACCGGCCCCACCGCCCGAAAGGAAGACCGAATGACTCGGCGCCTACCCATCGTCGCCCTGACCAGCGCGGCGCTCGTCCTGACCGCTTGTGCGAGCGGTGGTGGCACGTCGGACACCCCGGCCGCCACCAGCTCGACGTCCAACGCGGGCAAGGCGATCACCCTGTGGCTGGCCGGGGGGGACACCCCCGACGAGCTGCGCACCTACCTCAGCGACACCTTCAAGGCCAAGACGGGGGCGACCCTGAAGATCGAGGAGCAGGCGTGGCCCGACCTCGTCACCAAGCTGACCACGGCCCTGCCGGACGCCGAGAACACCCCTGACGTCGTCGAGCTCGGCAACACCCAGAGCCCCACCTTCACCAACGTCGGCGCCTTCCTCGACATCTCCGACCAGTACGACGCACTCGGTGGCGACAAGCTGCTGCAGTCCTTCGTCGAGGCCGGCTCGGTCGACGGCAAGAAGTTCGCGCTGCCCTACTACTTCGGCTCGCGCTACATGTTCATGCGCAAGGACGTCTGGAAGGAGGCCGGCGTCAACACGCCGACCACCCTCGACGAGTTCAACGCGGCCGTCACCGGGGTGGCCCAGGCCAACCCGCGCCACATCAAGAACTTCTCCGGCTTCTTCATCGGCGGCCAGGACTGGCGCAACGGCATCTCCTGGATCTTCGCCAACGGCGGCGACCTGGCCAAGAAGGAGAACGGCCAGTGGGTCTCCACCCTCTCGGACCCGAACACCCTCAAGGGCCTGCAGCAGCTGCAGACCATCCAGAAGACCGCCAGCAACGCCCCGGCCGACGCCAAGGACCAGACCCCCTGGCTCTACGTCAACGACGCCGACGTCATCACCGACGCCGACGGCAAGGCCACCGGCAAGACCACCCTCTCGGCGGCCACCATCATGGCGCCGGGCTGGGCGCACTGGTCGATCGGTGACGCCGCCAAGAAGGACGGCAAGGTCGTGCGTGAGTGGAACGACACAAAGTTCGGCACCTTCGTGCTCCCGGGCAACGACGGCAAGCCGGCGCCGGTGTTCGCCGGCGGCTCCAACATCGCCATCTCGGCCAAGACCAAGAACCCGGAGCTGTCCAAGGAGCTGATGAAGATCATCTTCAGCCCTGAGTACCAGCAGAAGCTCGGCGGGGCGGGTCTCGGCCCGGCCAACTCCGACTACGTCTCCTCGCTGGGCACCGACGAGTTCGCCAAGGCGCTCATCGACTCGGCCTCGAACTCCAAGCTGACCCCGGCCGCACCCGGCTGGGCCGCCGTCGAGGCCTCCATGGTCCTCGAGGAGTTCTTCGGCAAGGTGGAGGGGTCGAACGACCTCGCCGGCCTGGCGAAGCTGTACGACGCCAAGATCACCCCGATGCTCAACGGCCAGTGATGAACCTCCCCGGCGGCCGGTGGACGACCCTCGCCGGCCGCCGGGGAACCACTCCCACCCGAGGACTGCAGACATGACGACCGGGACGACCACGGCCCCGACCACGCCGAGCACCGCACCACCGCAGCTCCGCAGCCGGAAGAAGAAGAACCGGCTCCCCCTCATCCTCATCGTCCCGGCCCTCGTGCTGCTCGTCGC
>JBJMHU010000120.1:0-17421 GCA_045807225.1 Ornithinibacter sp.
GACCGGCTGTACGGCGGCAACACCGAGCACCGGCTCCGCCAGGAGATGCTGCTCGGCATCGGCGGCGTGCGCGCCATCCGCGCCTTCACCCGGATCACCGGCGCCACCGCGCCCGAGGTGTTCCACACCAACGAGGGCCACGCCGGCTTCCTCGGCCTGGAGCGGATCCGCGAGCTGACCGAGGACACCGGCCTGACGTTCGAGGCCGCGCTCGAGGTGTCCCGCGCCGGCACGGTGTTCACCACGCACACCCCGGTCCCGGCCGGCATCGACCGCTTCCCGCGAGACCTGGTCGCGCAGTACTTCGGAGGCGACAACTCCTGCGCCGGCCTCCCGGTCGAGCGCATCCTGGCCCTGGGCTCGGAGGACTTCGACGGCGGCGACCCGGCGATGTTCAACATGGCCGTGATGGGCTTCCGGCTCGCGCAGCGCGCCAACGGCGTCTCGAAGCTGCACGGCGTGGTCAGCCGCGGCATGTTCGGCGGGCTGTGGCCCGGGTTCGACGCCGACGAGCGCCCGATCACCTCGATCACCAACGGCGTGCACGCGCCGACCTGGGTGGCCCGCGAGATCTTCGACCTGGCCCGCAGCCACGGTGTCCGCCCGGGCCCAGACCCGGACGCCGACCACCCGCACCTCGTCTTCGACGTGGTCGACAAGGTGCCCGGCAAGGAGATCTGGGACACCAAGCGGCTGCTCCGCCAGCGCCTCGTCGACGACGCCCGTGCGCGGATCCGCAAGTCCTGGCACCAGCGCGGCGCCTCGACGGCCGAGCTGAAGTGGATCGACTCCTGCCTCGACCCGAACGTCCTCACCATCGGCTTCGCGCGCCGCGTCCCGTCGTACAAGCGGCTGACCCTGATGCTCCGCGACCCCGCACGTCTCAAGCGGCTCCTGCTCGACCCCGAGCGTCCGGTGCAGCTGGTCATCGCCGGCAAGTCGCACCCGGCCGACGAGGGCGGCAAGAAGCTGATCCAGGAGATGGTGCGCTTCGCCGACGACCCGGAGGTCCGGCACCGCATCGTCTTCCTGCCCAACTACGACATCGCGATGGCCCAGCCGCTCTACCCCGGCTGCGACGTCTGGCTCAACAACCCGCTGCGCCCGTTCGAGGCGTGCGGCACCTCGGGGATGAAGGCCGCGCTCAACGGCGCGCTCAACCTGTCCATCCTCGACGGCTGGTGGGACGAGTGGTTCGACGGCAAGAACGGCTGGGCCATCCCCACCGCCGACGGCGTCGAGGACCCCGAGCGGCGTGACGACATCGAGGCCCGGGCGCTCTACCAGCTCGTCGAGCGCCAGGTCGCCCCGCGGTTCTACGACACCGACGAGAACGGCCTCCCGCAGAACTGGCTGGCCATGATGCTGCACACCGTGACCACCCTGGGCCCCAAGGTGCGGGCGAGCCGGATGGTGCGCGACTACACCGAGAAGCTGTACGTGCCGGCGGCCCGTTCCGGCTGGTCCCTGCGTGAGGGCGACTACGCCGGTGCCCGTGACCTGGCCACCTACAAGGCCAAGGCGCGCAGCGCCTGGCGCGAGGTGCACGTCGACCACGTCGAGTCCTCGGGAGTCGGCGACAGCCCCGAGCTCGGCGAGACGCTGCACGTCACGAGCTACGTCTCGCTCGGCGACCTCACCCCCGACGACGTCGAGGTGCAGGTCGTGCACGGGCGCACCAACCACCACGGCGACGAGCTGCACGACGTGGCGTCGGTGCCGCTGGAGCACCTGGAGTCCTACGAGCACGGCCGGCACCAGTTCGCCGGTGACCTCGTGCTGCGCCGCTCGGGCGCGTTCGGCTACACCGTGCGCGTGCTGCCCAAGCACGACGGGCTGGCCCGGCCCAGCGAGCTCGGGCTGGTCGCCAACGCCTGACGAGACTCCACTTTCCCGCCCGATGCGGGGAGCTTCACCTCGGCACCCCATCCGAAGTGGTGCCAAGGTCGGCTTTCCCGCACCGGGCGAGAATGCTGTGACGGGTCAGTGGGAGTGGGGGGCCTCCACGAGGCGGTCGCGGGTGATGTCGGCCACGGTGCGGCAGCCGGTCAGGGCCATCGTCAGGTCGAGCTCGGCCCGGATGTTGCGCAGCACCTCCGCGACTCCCGCGGCACCCGCCAGCGCCAGACCGTAGACGTGCGGCCGCCCGATGCCCACGGCATCCGCCCCCAGGGCGAGCGCCACGAACACGTCGGCGCCCGAGCGGATGCCGCTGTCGAAGAGCACCGGCACGTCGGAGCCCGAGAAGCGCACGGCATCGACGACGCCGGGCAGCGCGTCGAGGGCGGCGACCGACCGGTCGACCTGGCGACCGCCGTGGTTCGACACGAGGATGCCGTCGACCCCCTCGTCGACCGCCCGCCGGGCGTCGTCGGGGTGCAGCACCCCCTTGAGGACCACCGGCAGCCGGGTCAGCTCGCGCAGGCGGGGCAGGTCGGCCCAGCTGAGCGAGGGCCGCGAGAACACGTCGAGGAAGGTCTCGACGGCGGCCCGGGGCTCGGGGGCCGACAGGTTGCGCCGGGTGTCGCCCGGGTGGTTGCGGCTCAGCGACACCAGCGTGCGCACGGCCGCCGGGGTGGGGCGCGGCTGCGGCTCGAGGTCGGCCCGGGCCTTGGCGGCCACCCGGTCGGCGACCAGCCGCTGGAACACCGGGTCGGAGGTGTACTGGGCGATGCCCTCGCCGCGGGCGAAGGGCAGGTGCCCCAGGTCGAGGTCGCGCGGGCGCCAGCCGAGGTATGCCGTGTCGAGGGTGACGACGACGGCCTCGCTGCCGCACGCCTCGGCCCGGCGGACCAGGCTGGCGACGAGGTCGTCGTCGCTGCTCCAGTAGAGCTGGTACCAGTGGCCGGCGCCGCGAAGGGCCGCCGCCACGTCCTCCATCGGCACCGACGCCTGGGTGCTGAGGATGGGCGTGACCTCCTGCTCGCGGGCCGCCCGGGCCACCGCGAGGTCGGCGTCCGCGTGTGCTGCGGACAGCACGCCGATCGGGGCGACGAGCAGGGGCGACGCGTGCCGGCGCCCGAACAGCTCGACGCCGAGGTCGCGCTCGCTGGTGTCGACGAGCATGCGGGGCACCACCCGCCACCGGGCGAACGCCTCGCGGTTGGCCCGCGCCGTCGCCTCGCCGCCCGCCGACCCGGCCACGTAGGCGAAGCCGCGGCGGGACATCGCCCGCCGGGCCGCCTTCTCGAGGGCGGCGCCGTCGGTGGGCACCTCGGGTCGCCGGCCGAAGGTGCCGGCCCGGTAGATCGCGGACTGGGCGGCCTTCCCGAGGTCGGGGAACGGCATACGGCCTCCTGCAGGGGTGGCGGTGGGCGCACCGCGGCTGCCGCCTGTCTACCGGATCGCACCGGCGGGCGGAAGGACGACCCGCCGCGGGTCTCACCCGCCTAGGGTGTGCGCCATGCCGCGTTTCAGCTGGGCCGCCTGGGGCCTCCTCGTCGTCGTGCTCGACCTCCCGCTCGGCGGGTGGGACGTGCTGCCCGACCTGGTCGGCTACGCCTGGCTGTTCGTCGGCCTGGCCGGTGGTGCGGCCCTGCACGCCGGGTTCGCCCGGGCGCGGGCGGCTGCGCTGGTCGGCATCCCGGTCTCGGTCATCACCGGCACCCCGTTCACGAACAGTGTCATCGGCGTGGAGTGGGGGGCTGCCTTCGCCGGCATCCTGGTCAACGTCGTGGTGCTGCACCAGCTGGCCACGGCCATCCGCGACCTCGACCCGGTCGTGGGCGACAGCGACCAGCGCAGGTGGGCGAGCGGCATCCGGGTCGCGGCGCCCATCGCGGGCGGCGTGCAGCTGGTGGGCCTGGTGCTCCTCGCCACGGTGCTCGCGATCTTCTACGTCATCGGCCTGCTCGCCCTCGTGGTCGTCGGCATCATCGCCGTCGTGCTGCTCCACCGGGTCAACCGGGCCGGCTGGCTGGCTGACGTCGCCCCGGCCACCTCGGCCGGCCCCGGTGAGCCGGTCACCCCCTGACCCGCTGATCCCGAGGGTGATCGCCGTGGTGCTGCTCCAGAAGTGGATCTACCGTGGCTGACGGCAGGAGCCCTCACGTGACCTCGACAGGAGTGCCGCCGATGGTGCGGACGTCCCGCGCGCTCGACACCGACTGGACGGTGCGGGCCGCCGGCGGCCCCGCGCCCGACCCGATCCGGGACGCCGTGGTCGCGGCCGTGGTGCCCGGCGTGGTGCACCTGGACCTCATGCGTGCCGGGCTCGTCCCTGACCCCTACCTCGACGACAACGAGGCGCTGCTCGCCTGGGTCGGGCTGGTCGACTGGACCTACGAGTGCCCGCTGGTGCTCACCGAGCACGACCTCGCGGCGGCGCAGCGCCACGAGCTGGTCTTCGACGGGCTCGACACGGTGGCGGCGGTGCTGCTCGACGGGGAGGTCGTCGCCGAGGTCGCCAACCAGCACCGCCAGTACCGGCTCGACGTCACCGAGCGACTGCGGGCCGGCGAGAACCGGCTGACGGTCGCCTTCCGCAGCCCGGTTCGCTACGCGAACGCGCAGAGCGCGGCACTCGGGGCCCGGCCGCGGCCCTACCCGCTGCCGTACGAGGCGATCCGCAAGTCGGCCTGCAGCTTCGGCTGGGACTGGGGCATCGCCACCTTCACCAGCGGCATCTGGCGCCCGGCATCCCTGACGTCGTGGAGCATCGCGCGGCTCGACGAGGTGCGCGTTCACGCCGAGCCCCACGGCTCGGGCGGCCGGGTGCGGGCGAACGTGCGGGTGGCCCGTGCCGGCACCACTGACCTCACGGTCACCCTCGACGTCGCCGGCACCACGGCATCCGCGGTCCTGCCCGGCGGGCACGAGGAGGTGACCCTGACGGTGGAGCTCGACTCCGTCGACCGCTGGTGGCCGGCCGGTCACGGCGACCAGCCGCTCTACGACGTGCAGGTCGGCCTGGCCGCGGGCGACGACCTGCTCGACACGACCAGCCGCCGGGTCGGGTTCCGCACGCTGCGCTGGGACACCGAGCCGGATGCCGCGGGCACCCCCTTCCAGCTGGTCGTCAACGACCGCCCGGTGTTCGTCAAGGGCGTCAACTGGATCCCCGACGACGCGTTCCCCAGCCGCCTGGACCGGGCCCGGTACGCCGCCCGGCTGACGCAGGCCACAGCGGCCAACGTCAACCTGGTGCGGGTGTGGGGCGGCGGCATCTACGAGTCGGACGACTTCTACGACCTGTGCGACGAGCTCGGCCTGCTCACCTGGCAGGACTTCCTGTTCGCCTGCGCGGCGTACCCCGAGGAGGAGCCCATCCGCGGTGAGGTGGAGGCCGAGGCCCGCCACCAGGTGGCCCGGCTGGCGCACCACGCCTCGCTGGCGCTGTTCTGCGGCAACAACGAGAACCTCTGGGGCCACGAGGACTGGGGCTGGAAGGAGCGGCTCGACGGCCGCACCTGGGGGGCCCTCTACTACCACCGACTGCTGCCCGGCATCGTCGACGAGCTGGCACCGCACGTGCCCTACGTGCCCGGCAGCCCGTTCAGCCCGCACGGGCAGCACCCGAACGACGAGTCGCACGGCGCGATGCACCTGTGGGAGCAGTGGAACTCGTTGGACTGGACCACCTACCGGGAGGTCCGCCCGCGCTTCGTCGCGGAGTTCGGGTGGCAGGGGCCGCCGGCCTGGTCGACCCTGACCCGCGCCGTCACCGACGACCCGCTGACCCCCGAGTCGCCGGGGATGATCGTGCACCAGAAGGCCCTCGACGGGAACGTCAAGCTCACCTCGGGCCTGCTGCCGCACTACCGCGTGCCCGACGACATGGAGACGTGGCACTGGGCGATGCAGCTCAACCAGGCGACGGCCGTCGCGAGCGCCCTCGACTGGTTCCGCTCGCTGGCGCCGCACACCTCGGGTGCCGTGGTGTGGCAGCTGAACGACTGCTGGCCGGTGACCTCGTGGGCCGCCGTCGACGGCGACGGCCGCGAGAAGCCGCTGTACTTCGCGCTGCGGCAGGCATTCGCCCCCCGGGTGGTGACGGTGCAGCCGGCCGGCGACGGCCTGCTGGCGGTGCTCGGCAACGACACCGACGACGCATGGGAGGGCGAGGTGGTGCTGACCCGCCGGGGCTTCGACGGCGCGGTGCGAGCCACCGCCCGGATGCCGGTGACGGTCGCCCCCCGCTCGTCGGCCTCGCTCGAGGTGCCGCCCCCGGTCGCGGCCTTCGAGCACCCGGCGGGCGAGCTGGTCGTGGCCGAGGGCCTCGGCACCCGGGGGCTGTGGTTCCCGGCCAAACCACGGCACAGCGAGCTGCCGCCGCCGGCCGCGCGGGTCGAGGTGGGGGTGGTCGAGGGCACGGCGGAAGAGTCCGTGACCGAGGTGACCGTCACCGCGCAGGTGCTCCTGCGCGACGTGACGCTCCTCGTCGACAAGCTGCACCCCGGCGCCACCGTCGACCGCGGGATGATCACCCTGTTGCCGGGGGAGTCGGCGACCTTCACGGTCACGGGTGCGCACGGCATCCCCGCCGAGCGGTTCTCGGACCCCACGGTGCTGCGCAGTGGCAACCAGCTGGTGACACCGCCGGCCCCGCCCGAGCGCGCCTGACCGGCATCTCACCATCGAGCGCAGAACACGCCGCCCCGGCGAACCGGAGGCGGCGTGTTCCCCACCCTCGACGAGGCGGCTCAGCGCAGGAAGGGGACCTCGCGGTCGAGCAGGCCGCGCTCCTTGAGCTCGGCGCGCAGCGGGATCTCGTCGTCGATCCAGCCGCTCTGCTTGATGCCCCAGAACGACGCGTGGTCGGGGCCGTAGCCGAGCAGCTGCTGCTGCAGGGGGGTCAGGCCCTTGAACCAGTCGGAGGACTGGTCGGCGACGGCCTCGTCGAGCGGCCGGATCCAGCGGTAGGTGTAGCCGATGAACATCAGCTTGCGGATGCGCTCGCTGGTGTTCATCGAGCGGCTGTGCCAGAGGCGGCGGTCGAAGATGAACGCGTCACCGGGGCTGAGCAGCACCTCGACGGCGCCCTCCGGCTCGATGATCGGGTCGCCCGGCTTCTCGGGGCGGCCGGACAGCGTGTTGTTCTTGTGGCTGCCGGGGATGACCTTGGTGTTGCCGTAGCCCGGCTCGGAGAGGTCGGTGAGGGCGTAGCTGATCTTCGTCATGAACATCGGACGCACGTCCATGTCGATGTCGGAGTTCTGCCGGTAGCCGTCCTGGTGCCAGTTCCAGAAGGGCGGCTCGTCCTTCGGGGGGTTGACGTCGATGTGGTTGTGGTGGGTGTAGATGTTCCAGCCCATCGTCCCCCAGATGTACGGGAACGTCCGAGGCCAGGTGAGCAGCTCGACGAAGCGCGGGTCGCGGTGCATCCAGCCCATCACGTGGATCGAGCGGTCGGGCCGCAGCTCGCCGGCGGCCTCCTCCTCGGCGTAGATGCGGTCGACGGCGTCCTCGAAGTAGGCGCGGTCCTCCTCGGGCAGGGCGTTCGGGATGACGACGAAGCCGTCACGGTCGTACTGCTCGCGGATGGCCGGGTCCAGCGGCTCGAAGCCGGTGGGCGCGGGCACGGTGGCGGTCATGCGGTGGTGCTCCCAACTGGTGCCGACGGACGCGGGGGCACCGTCCCGCTGCGGGCTGCCCGAGTGGCAGCGGCCGCCTCCATGCCGGCCAGTCTAGGTCGGCGACCTCGTCGTTCCTCGCACCTCGCGCCCCGCGCCGCGGGCTCGTCGCTCAGGTGACGTCGGCCGCCGCGTAGACGCGCAGGCTGGTGCCGGGGACCGTCACCGGGCCGGGCGGCTGGGGTGTGGCACCGTCGTCGGGACGCTCGTCGTAGCTGTCCCAGAGCAGCCGGTAGGCCGAGACGCCGGGGGCCGGGGGCAGGGCCACCTCCTGCTCCCGGGCGCTGCCGTTGATCACCACGAGGGCGGAGGCGGCGCCCATCCAGGCGCCGGCGACGTACATCTGCACGACCCGGGTGCCGTCGTCCCAGCCGGCGCCCATCGGCGAGCCGTCGGCGGCGTACCACTCCATGTCGCGGCTGCCGTCGTCGTGCACCTGCCGGCCCAGGGCCCACACCCGCTGGCGCAACGCCGGCAGCTCGCGCCGGACCCGGGCCAGGTGGCGTGTGGTCGCCAGCAGGTCGCGCTGCCAGGGCTGCAGGTCCCAGCTCAGCCAGCTGGTCTCGTTGTCCTGGCAGTAGGCGTTGTTGTTGCCGCCCTGGGTGCGTCCCATCTCGTCGCCGGCGTTGAGCATCGGCACGCCGGTCGAGAGCAGCAGGGTGCCGAGCAGGTTGCGCATCGTGCGGACGCGGTCCGCCCCGATGGCACGGTCGTCGGTGGGGCCCTCGACGCCGTGGTTCCACGAGGTGTTGCCGTTGCTGCCGTCGCGGTTGTGCTCGCCGTTGGCCTCGTTGTGCTTGGAGTCGTAGGAGGTGAGGTCCGCCAGGGTGAAGCCGTCGTGCGCGGTCACGAAGTTGACCGAGGCGGTCGGGCCCCGGTCGCGGTGGCCGAACAGGTCCCGCGAGCCGGCCAGGCGCGTGGCGAGGTCCTGCAGGCCGTGCGAGTGCTGGCCCGAGCTCTGGGCGCGCACGTCGCCGATCCAGAACCGCCGCGCGGCGTCGCGGTAGCGGTCGTTCCACTCCATGAACGGCGGGGGGAACTGGCCGGTGCGCCAGCCGTGCATGCCGAGGTCCCAGGGCTCGGCGATGAGCGTGACCCGGGAGAGCACGGGGTCGGTGCGCAGCGCGACCAGGAACGGGTGGTCTGGGTCGAAGTCGTCTCCCCGCCCGCGGCCGAGCGCGACCGCGAGGTCGAACCGGAAGCCGTCGACGTGGAACTCCTGCACCCAGTAGCGCAGCGAGTCGAGCACCATCCGGCAGACCACCGGGTGGCGCAGGTCGAGGGTGTTGCCGCAGCCGGTGACGTCGATGTCGCGGCCGCGCTCGTCGAGGCGGTAGTAGGCGCGCTGGTCCAGGCCGCGCCAGGACAGCGTGGCGCCGGTGCGGTCCTGCTCGGCGGTGTGGTTGTAGACCACGTCGAGGATGACCTCGATGCCCTCGCGGTGCAGCAGCTTGACCATGCCCTTGACCTCGTCGACCACGCCCTGGGGGTCGGTCGCGGCGGCGTAGCCGGGGTGCGGCGCGAAGAAGCCCAGCGTGTTGTAGCCCCAGTGGTTGGCCAGGCCGCGCCGCACGAGGTGTGGCTCGGTGGTGAAGGCGTGCACCGGGAGCAGCTCGACCGCGGTGACGCCGAGGCCGCGCAGGTGGGCGACCGACGCGGGGTGGGCCAGCCCGGCATACGTGCCCCGCAGCTCGGCGGGCACGTCGGGGTGCAGCGCCGTCTGGTTGCGCACGTGCGCCTCGTAGATGACGGTCTCGCTGCGGGTGCGGCCCGGCGGGCGGTCGCCCTCCCAGTCGAACGCGTCGTCGACGACCACGCAGCGCGGCACGCAGCCGCGGCTGTCCAGGTCGGAGGGCAGGTCGCCGTCGCCGTGCCAGCCGGCGTCGACGACGTGGCCGTAGACCTCCGGGCCCCAGGTGACCCGGCCCTCGACCGCCCGGGCGTAGGGGTCGAGCAGCAGCTTGGCGGCGTTGTGCCGCAGCCCGGTGTCGGGGCCCCACTCGCCGGCCACCCGCACGTTGTAGCGCTGGCCCGGGCGCATCCCCGGCACGAAGCCGAACCACCAGCCGTGGGCCCGCTCCAGCAGCGGCACCCGGCGCTCCGAGGTGCCCTCGGTGTCGCCGGGCTCGAACAGGCAGACGTCGACGCCGTCGGCGTGCCCGGCGTAGACGGCCACGTCGGCGCCACCCTCGACCAGGGTCACTCCGGGAGGCGGGGAGAGGTCGCGACCGAGCACTCCCGCGGCGGGCGTGGGGCTGGGGGTGCGCGACATGGAGGGGAGCCTAGTGAGTGGCTAGGTTGGTCCCATGACCGATCCCACGTCGCTGCCCAACTTCCCTCCGCCCCCGGACGAGCACCCGCTGCGCGGCCGGGTGCTCGACGTGCTGGTGGACCTCGGCCTGCAGCCGAACCTCGACACCGACGGCGACGTCGCGTTCACCGTCAACGAGCAGCAGCTCTTCGTGCGGTGCACCGAGGGCGAGGTCGAGATCATGCGGGTCTTCGGCCAGTGGCAGATCCAGGACGACCTGGTCGGCGACCGGCTGCACCTGCACGAGACGTGCAACGAGCTCAACCTCAACATGAACATGGTCAAGACCGGGGTGGCCGGCACCACCCTCGTCGTCATCAGCGAGCACCTGGTCACCCCCGGAGCCGACGTCAGCACCCTGGTGCAGGTGTCGATCCAGGTCATCCTGTCCGGCGTGCACATCTGGCACCAGCGGGTGCTCGGTCTCGACCCGAACGCCGAGGGCGACGCGCCGGCCGAAGACCCGTCATGACCGAGCTCGTCCGCCTCGAGGTCGAGGACGGCATCGGCACCGTCCGCCTGGACCGTCCCCCGATGAACGCCCTCAACGCCGAGATCCAGCACGGCCTGATCGCCGCCTGTCGCGAGGCCGCCGAGCGCCGCGACGTCTCCGCCGTCATCGTCTGGGGCGGCGAGAAGGTCTTCGCCGCCGGTGCCGACATCAAGGAGATGGAGACCATGTCCTACACCGACATGGTCGACCACTCCGCGCTGCTGCAGGACTTCACCCGGTCCCTGGCCCGACTGCCCAAGCCGACGGTGGCCGCGATCACCGGCTACGCCCTCGGCGGCGGCTGCGAGGTCGCGCTCGCCTGCGACTTCCGCGTCGCGGCCGACGACGCGCGGCTGGGCCAGCCCGAGATCCTGCTCGGCATCATCCCCGGTGCGGGCGGCACGCAGCGGCTGGCCCGGCTCGTCGGGCCGGCGAAGGCCAAGGACCTGGTGTTCTCCGGCCGGTTCGTCGCGGCCGCCGAGGCCCTCGAGATCGGGCTCGTGGATGCCGTGGTGCCGGCCGCCGACGTCTACGCCACCGCGCGCTCGATGGTGTCGCGCTACGTCGGGGGACCGACGTACGCGCTGCGGGCCGCCAAGGAGGCCATCGACCGCGGCCTCGAGCTCGACCTGGAGTCCGGCCTCGAGGTCGAGCGGACGCTGTTCGCCGGCCTGTTCGCCACGAAGGACCAGGCGGTCGGCATGCGGCACTTCGTCGAGAAGGGCAAGGGCCCGGCGCCCTTCGAGGGCGCCTGACCCGGCGTGACGAAATCAAGCCGCCGCTGCTGACCCCCGGCACGGCTCCGCCGCCGCGTCCCGAGGGGCGCGACGGCGCAGGGGTGGCTCAACGAATCGCGGGCAGGTCGTCCGCCACGATCGTGCCGACCTGGTACCCGTGCGCCAGCCCGGTGCGTGACGCGTGCGGGAAGTGGAAGCCGACCAACACCCTGGAGTCGGCGTTCTCCCGAGCGGCCTGCGAGAAGCTGCGGTAGGCGCGCAGGACGGGCGTGCTGTCGTCGCACTGCTGGCCTTCCGGCAGGGTCAGGCTGCACGTCTCGAACGCCACCTCGTCGGTGCCGAGCACCCGCGCGAGCACGGCCGCGGCGGCACCGCCCTGCACCGCGTGCGCGGAGTCGTGGTCGGGGATCGGTGGGGTGGTGTCGAGCGGGGTCCAGGCCGGGTCGGCCGTCGTCCTGACGTTGCCGTCCGTGTCGGCCTCCCGGATCGCGGTCACGGGCCGCCAGAACGGGTTCCTGAACTTCACGTCGAAGGACACGATGTAGCCGTCGGCAAGCGCCATGTCGAGCAGCGAGAACAACCGGGCCGACTGCCACGCGTCGAGGTGGCGCTCGATGGCGACCGAGCGGGCGATCCGGTTCCACTGCAGTGGGCTGCTCTCCACCCAGAACCGGGCGACCTGCGTCTGGTCGGGTGTGCGTGCAGACGGCGTCGTGAGGCCGTCACCGCCGAGGCGCTTGACCGTCGCCAGGTCACGGGCATAGGCCCGGCTGCCCAGCGGGTACGGGGGGTCGACGTGGCGACCCTGGCTCCCACGCAGGGCGAAGGTGCGAACCGCGCCCCAGCCGGGCGCGAACGCGAACGGACGGTCAGGAGTGAACCGCCACTGGCCCGGCTGGGTGCCCTGCTGGTAGCCGCTGGCGTCCACGATGATGGGTGTGTCCGACCCGTCGCCCACCCGGGTGGCGAGCACGGCCGCCGCGGCCGCAGTGCCCACGGCCACGCCGGCGTCCTCGGCGGCCCCGTCGGGCACGGCCGCCAGCTCGGCGGCGTAGGCCTCGTCCACCAGCGCCATGGCTGCGGCACGGCATCCGGCGAACTCAGGCGGCAGCTGGCCCAGCGCCGCGGCCAGTGCGGTCCGCGAGGCCGCCGCGACCGCGGCATCCGGGTCGGCGAGTCGGCCACCCGGGGGGCGGGAGGCGTACGAGGCGTACCGGCGGTGGACGGCGTTGAGGGCGTCGTGCGCCGCGAGCGCGCCGAGCGCGTACATCCGTGACTCGTGGAGCGGGTCGTTGCCGGGGCTGAGACAGGAGGCGAGCCCGACACGACCCGCGACCTCGTTCCATCGCTGGACGGCGTTGGAGGTCATGGGCGGGGCGGCGGCGGTGGCGGTCTGGGCCGGGACCAGGGTCGCGGCCAGCGCGAGCGCCGGGATGGAGAGCAGGGCCGCCCGACGGCGGCCGGCACGTGAGGTCATTTCGGAGCTCCTGGTGAGGTGGCTTTGCGCGGATACCGTCGACGCTAGGGAGCCGGATCGGCCCGCACATGACCAGAACTGGTCGGTCGTCGCCACCGACGGCATGGTCAGTTCTGACCATGCCGTCGCTCGGCATGCGCTATCGACCCGGAGCCGCCGGTGGGCTTACCGTCCGAAGATGCACCGGTGGGAATCACCAGCCCTGCCGACCTGGTGGTCGGCAGCCTCACCGTCGGCCTTCGTCGGCCGGCGGCGCGAGCTCGCCCTGCTGGACGAGTCCTGGGCGGCGGTCGAGAGGGGCCTGCGCCAGGTCGTGTTCCTGGGCGGGGAACCCGGGGCCGGCAAGTCCCGGCTCCTGGCCGAGGTGTGCGCCGTCCTCCACGAGCAGGGAGCCGCGGTCCTCGTCGGCTCGTGCGTCGAGGAGATGGGACCGGTGCACCAACCGTTCGAGCCGGTGGCTGCGGGGCTCCTGGCGGGGCTCACCGACGGCTCGCTCGGCGACGACCCTTCGGAGGGAGGTTGGCACCCGGCGGAGGCGGCGGCCAGGCTGCGTACTCTGGCGGGGCTCGACGGGCCCGACCGGTCACCCAGGGGGCTCGACGAACGTAGGGAGCTCTTCGACGCACTCGTCCGGACGGTGCGTGCCGCGGCAGCGGACCGGCCACTGGCCCTGGCGCTCGAGGACCTCCACCTCGCCGGCCCCACGGCTGTCCAGCTGCTGGGCTACCTCGTACAGCAGACCGGTGAGTCACGCGTGTTCATCCTCGCGACGCACCGCACCACAGCACCGGACCGTTCGGAGGTGCTGCTGCAGCAGATGGCCCACCTCTACGGTGTGGACGGCGTGCGCCGGGTCGACCTCACGCCGCTCGACACGGAGGACATCACGGAGTACCTCGTTCGCGAGGGGCAGGTGCCGCGCCACCGGGCCGCGCCGGCGGCCGTGGTCCTGCGCGACCGCACCGGGGGCAACCCGTTCTTCCTGCGCGAGGTCTGGCGTGACATCGACCGACGCGGCGGCTTCGAGGCGACGACGCTGGACGCGCTACCGGCGCCCGAGGTCGTCCGTGAGACGGTGCGGGGGCGGCTGTCCGGGCTGCCAGAGCCCATGCGCGAGCTCGTGTCGCTCGTCGCGGTGGTGGGTGAGGACGTCGACGTCGACCTCCTCCAGAAGGCAGTGGGCGCCGAGGACGCCCTGCGGGCACTCGACGAGCTCGTCGCGATGGGTCTGGTCGAGCCCGTCCCCGAGCTCGGCACCCACTTCCGGTTCGTCCACGCGCTGGCACGACAGTCGGTCCTGGACCTCATGCCACCTTCCCAGCGGGCGCGACACCACCAACGCGTGGCCGTGGCCCTCGAGGAGGGAGGCGGGACGGGACCACGTCACGTCGAGCGCCTCGCCTACCACTACGGCGAGGCCGCGATGCTCGGGCACGCGCGCAAGGCGGTGCTCTACCTGGTGTCGGCCGCTGAGATCGCCGAGCGCGGGCTCGCGCACCAGGAGGCTGGTCGCCGGTTCGAGCGAGCTGCCGCGCTGAGCGAGGAGCCCGACGAGCACGGCGACCTGCTCCTGCGCGCGTCCCGCAGCCACCTCCTCGCCTCCGACTTCAGGCGCGCGCTTGACCTGGCCGGCCGGGTCGCGCGGGTCGGGTCCCCTCGCATGCGGCTACGAGGGGCGATCTCCATGGAGGACGCCCGGTGGTACACGGCAGCGCCCGCCGGCGAGGTGGTCGAGCTGCTCACCGACGCACTTGCCGGCATCCCGGCGGCTGCGGACGACCCCGACCGCGTGCGGGCGATGGGGGCGCTCGGGCGGGCCAGGGCGCACATCGGCGACCCCGGGGAGGGAGACCGGCTGGCGACCGAGGCGCTGCGGCTCGCGCGAGGGCTGGGCGACGACGAGCTGGTCGCCGACGTGCTCTCCTGCAGCCTGCAGGTTGGTCTGGGGCCCACCGTGGCGAGCCGGCGGTTGCCCCGCGCACTGGAGCTGAGTGAGCTGGCCATCCGGATCGGGCAGTGGCGCCACCTGGGACCGGCGGCCTTCCACCGGGCCTTCATCGCCTACGAGACCGGTGACCCGGGCGAGCTCGCCCGAGCAAACCGAGACCTGCAGCGCACGGCCCGAGCATCGGGCCAGCAGTACTGGACCTGCATGGCGGAGTCTGTGGAGTTCGCCAAAGCGGTCATGTCAGCCGACTTCGGGGCGGCCCAGGAGAGCTGCCGCCAGATGCTCGAGCTCACCGCCTCCCTCGGTGACGACACCGAGGGGGCGTACGGGGTCCAGTCCTTCATGATCCGACGCGAGACCGGTGGCCTGGAGGCGGTGCGGGGCCTCATCGACGGCACCGAGGACGTCGAGGGAACATGGCCCCCGGCGCTGCTCGCGCTCTACACCGAGCTCGGCCTGTCGGAGGCGGCGCGACGCGTCCTGGACCGGGTGCTCGCGCCCGACCTCACGAGGGAGCAGGGTTCGGCCCGGTGGCCCGGGACCCTGGCCTTCGTCGCCGAGGCGGTCGTCGCGCTCGATGACCACGGTCGGCGGGCCGCCCGGGCCCGCGAGCTGCTCGAGGACCACGTCGGCCGCAACCTCCTGATGGGTCCCTTCGTCGGGGTGTTCGGTGCCGCGGACCGGTACATCGGGTCGCTCGACTCCCTCCTGGGCCGGGGCGATCCCGACGCGTCCTTCGCAGCGGCGCTCGAGCTCGACACCAGGATGTGTTCCACCCTGCACGAGGCGCACACCCTCGCCGCGTGGTCGCACCACGTCAGGCGCACGCGCCCTCGGGATCCGGACGGCGAGCTGTTCGCCGACCGGGCGCGCGCAATCGCTGACGCCCACGACCTGGTGCGGGTGCACCGCGTCCTCCAGCCGGTGGCCGGGCTGTCAGCATCCGGCGCACTGCCGCTCACTCCCCGTGAGGTGCAGGTGCTGCGGCTCGTCGCGCAGGGGTGCAGCAACCGGCAGGTGGCGCGCCGGCTCGGGATCAGTGAGAACACGGCCGCGAACCACGTGCGCGGCATTCTGGTCAAGACCGGCTGCGGAAACAGGACGCAGGCGGCCATGTTCGGAGCCGACCACGGGCTCCTCGCGTGACCCGCCGTTGAGCAGCAGGCCGCTGCGCAGCGACGGCTCTCAGCCGTCGACCGGGAGGAGTTCGCCGGAGGTCGTGATGCGCTGTCCGAGCTCGACGATCACGTCGGCCGGCATGCCACTGCGACGAGCGGCCCGCAAGATGGCGTCGGGGGACTCGGCCTCGTACAGGCAGTAGGTCTTGCGCTTGTCGGCCGAGAGGAAGGAGTACAGCCAGCGGACGCCCTCCTCCTCGTTGACGCGGTTGACGCCCTCGACGATCTCTGCCGTCGGCTCGAGCTGTTCCGCGTACCGCCGTTCGATCATGAAGATGGCCACGGCTGCCTCCTTGCTCCGCTGTGGGTCCGAGGCTACGGGTCGGGCCGCCCGTGCGCACCCCTCAAATCCTTCATCGGGGTGGCGGGCATCACCCGGAACCGGTGATGGACAACCGCTCACCTGCTGAGAGAATCGACGGCACGCCCCGCGCCGGACGGCCGGGTCCCCCATCCACCACCACTGAAGAGGACGAGGCACGCATGAACATCGTCGTCTGCGTCAAGTACGTGCCGGACGCCCAGTCCGAGCGCACGTTCCGCGACTCCGACAAGACCGTCGACCGAGAGGGCGTCGACGGGCTGCTGTCCGAGCTCGACGAGTACGCCGTCGAGGAGGCCCTGAAGATCGTCGAGGCCGCGGGCGAGGGTGAGGTCACCGTGCTCACGGTCGGCCCCGACGCCGCCGCCGACGCGATCAAGAAGGCCCTGCAGATGGGCGCCCACGGGGGCGTGCACGTCAACGACGCCGCGATCCACGGCTCGGATGCCGTCGCCACCTCGCTCGTGCTCGCCGAGGCCGTGAAGAAGGCCACCGGTGGAGCCCCCGAGCTCGTCATCACCGGGATGTCCTCCACCGACGGGGTCATGGGTGTGGTGCCCGCGATGCTCGCCGAGCGGCTCGGCCTGCCCCAGGTCACCTACGCCGCCGAGCTCACCCTCGGCGAGGGCACGGTGACGATCCGCCGCGACGGCGACACGGCATCCGAGACCATCGAGGCGAGGCTGCCGGCCCTGGTGTCGGTCACCGACCAGATCAACGAGCCGCGCTACCCCTCGTTCAAGGGGATCATGGCGGCCAAGAAGAAGCCGGTGCAGCAGTGGGGCCTGTCCGACCTCGGCATCGACCCCTCGCTGGTCGGCCTGGATGCCGCGTGGACCTCGGTGATCTCCTTCGCCAAGCGCCCGCCGCGCGAGCAGGGCCAGATCGTCGCCGACGAGGGCGACGGCGGCACGAAGCTGGCCGAGTTCCTCGCCGGCCGCAAGTTCCTCTGAGCCTCAACGACACTGACAGGTAGGACGGAAAACCCATGGCTGAAGTACTCGTTCTCGTCGACCACACCGACGGTCGGCTGCGCAAGGCGACCGCCGAGCTGCTGACCATCGCCCGCCGCCTCGGCGAGCCCTCCGCGGTGCACGTCGGCGCAGGCGCCGAGAAGGCCCAGGTCACCCTGGCCAAGTACGGCGCGCACAAGGTCTACGTCGTCGACGACGCGGATGCCGCGGCATACCTCGTCGCGCCCACCGCCGAGATCCTCGCCGCGCTGGTCGAGAAGACCTCCCCGGCGGCGGTGCTCATCCCGAGCAGCGCCACCGGGCGCGAGGTCGCGGCCCGCCTGGCCATCAAGACCGGCTCGGGCGTGATCACGGATGCCATCGACGTGAACAAGGGTGAGAACGGCATCGAGACCGTGCAGTCGGTCTTC
>JBJMHU010000121.1:0-9470 GCA_045807225.1 Ornithinibacter sp.
CCGGCCCATGCGCACCGCGCTGTGGACGTTGTGCCGCCGGTCCGAGCAGCCCGGCCCCGGGCGCGGGCGCCACGGGGGGCCGCGCCCCGGGGCCCGCCGGCCGGGGCCGGACCGGGCCGGCGGGCGGCGCCCAGCGCTGAATGGGCCCAGCGCTGGGCGTCTCACCGCCCGCTCACCCTCACGGCCCGATGCCGACACCGACCGGCCCGGTCGGCCCACCGGCGCGTCCGCCCGAACCAGATGCTGGAAGAGTGACCACATGCCGAATCGCCTGCTCGTCGCCGGGGTCGACACCTCGACCCAGTCCTGCAAGGTCGTCGTCTGCGACGCCGAGACCGGTGAGGTCGTGCGCACCGGGCGCGCGTCGCACCCTGACGGCACCGAGGTCGACCCGCGCCACTGGTGGGCGGCCTGGCAGGAGGCGAGTGGGGGCGGCCTCCTCGACGGTGTGTCCGCTGTCGCGGTCGGCGGCCAGCAGCACGGCATGGTGCTGCTCGACGAGCACGGCGAGGTCGTGCGAGATGCGTTGCTGTGGAACGACACCCGCTCCGCCCAGGCGGCCACCGACCTCGTCGCCGAGCTCGGCGCACAGGCGTGGGCCGACAAGACCGGGCTGGTTCCCGTTGCCGCGACCACCGTGAGCAAGCTGCGCTGGGTCGCCACCTCCGAGCCGGAGAGCCTGGCCCGCGCCCGCACCTGCGTGCTTCCCCACGACTGGCTCACCGGCCGGATCCGCGCCGACGGCGCCACGGCGCCGGACGCCTGGACGACCGACGGCGGCGACGCCTCCGGCACCGGCTACTGGTCCGCGGGCACCCGCGACTACCGCCCCGACCTGCTGCGCCTCGCCATCGGCACCGAGCTCGACGTGCCGCGCGTGGCGGCGCCTGCCGAGATCGTGGGCCACACGGCATCCGGGCTGGCGGTGGCAGCGGGCACCGGTGACAACATGGGGGCGGCGCTGGGCCTCGGGCTCGTCCCGGGCGACGTCGTCGTCTCGCTGGGCACCAGCGGCACGGCGTTCGCGCGCAACTCGCGCGCGTCGGCCGACCCCACCGGCAGCGTGCAGTCGTTCGCCGATGCCGAGGGCGGGTTCCTCCCGCTGGTCTGCACCCTGAACGCGGCCCGCGTGCTCACCGCCGGCGCCGCGATGCTCGGCACCGACTACGCCGGGCTCGACCGGCTCGCCCTGGCCGGCCCGCCGGGGGCCGGCGGCCTGACCCTCCTGCCGTACCTGGACGGGGAGCGCACCCCCAACCTGCCGTCGGCCACCGGATCCCTGCACGGGCTGACCCGCTCGAACGCGACACCCGAGAACCTGGCGCGGGCCGTGGTCGAGGGGATGCTGCTCAACCTGGCCGCCGCGGTGGATGCCGTGCGCGCCGTCGGCTGCCCGGTGCAGCGGGTGCTGCTCATCGGCGGCGCAGCGGCCTCTGCGTCGGTGCAGGACATCGCGCCCGACCTGTTCGGGGTGCCGGTGGCGGTGCCGAGCCCCGGCGAGTACGTCGCCGTCGGCGCGGCTCGCCAGGCCGCCTGGGCACTGGCCGGCGGCGAGTCCCCGCCGCGCTGGGAGGTCGATGTCGACGTGACGGTCGACCCTGCGGACGCTGCGGCGGGCGCCGGGGTCCGGGCGCGCTACGACGCGCTGGTGGCAGCGGCCCACCCCTCGACCGTCGCCTGACCCACCACCGTCCCCCGATCGACCAACAGGTCACTCCAGCGACACCCGGAGGCGGCCCGAGGCTGCCGGACCGGGTCAGGCGGTGGTGCCGGGCTCGAGGCGGGCGCCGGCCCCGACCCAGGCACCCCGGCCGATCACCGAGTCGCGCGCCACCACCGCGATGTGGTCGTCGTGCGCGCGGGTGGCGCGGGTCGGCTCGCCCACGCGGGCACCGGACCCCACCCGCACGTTCTCGTCGAGCAGCGCGGTGACCACCTGCGCGTCCCGGCCCACCTCGACGCACGAGAACAGCACCGAGTCCTCGACCAGGGCCCCGGGCTCGACCACCACCCCGGGGCCGAGCACGCTACGGCGCACCGTGCCGTGCACCCGGCATCCGGCACTGAGGACGACGTCCTCGAGCACGGCCCCGGCGTCGACCCGTGCCGCGGGCAGCTCGGGCCAGCGGGTGAGCACCGGCCAGTCGGGCCGGCCCACGGCATCCACCCGGCCCGCCAAGAGGTCGCGGTGCGCGGCGAGGAACGACGAGGGGGTGCCCAGGTCGGCCCAGTAGCCCTCGAGCGGCCAGGCGTGCACGGTGCCGTCACGGATGAGGCGTGGCAACAGGTGCTCCCCGAAGTCGCCCAGGCCCGTGCTGCCGTCGTCGACCGGGCTGAGCTCGCGGCGCAGGTCGTCGAGGGTGCGGCACAGCACCTCGGGCTGGTAGACGAACACCTCGGCGGTGATCGTCGTGCCGGAGGGCTCGTCGGGCTTGTGCTCCACGCGCGAGACCCGCGACCCCGGCCCCACGGTGACGACGTCCTTCTCGGCCGCCTGGGTGCGCGAGACCTCGGTGGTGACGATGGTGCAGTCCGACCCCCGCTCGAGGTGCGCCGCGACCACCGGGCGCAGGTCGAGGGCCCACACCTGGTCGGTGCTGGTCACGACCACCGCGTCGGCCCCGAACCGGCGCACGGAGTCGGCGAACCGGGAGAGGTCGTCGGCGTTGCCGGCGGAGAACCCGTCCTGCGCCGCGGACCCGCCGCCCTCCTCCGGCATCAGCCAGCGCAGGCCACCGCGGGTGCGGTCGAGGTCCCAGGGCCGGCCCGCCGCGAGGTGCCGGTACAGCGAGCCGGCCTGGTACTGCACCGAGAGCCAGACGTCGGTGATGCCGCTGTGCACCAGGTTGGACAGCGCGATGTCGACCAGCTGGTAGGAGCCACCGAAGGGGAGGGTGGGCTTGGCTCGCTCGCGGGTGAGCACGTCGAGCCGCGAGCCCTTCCCGCCCGCTTGGACGACGGCCAGGACGGTGGGGTGGGCGTTCATCACGCCACTGTGCCGGACGTCCCGTCGCGAATGGCCCCCTAGGGTGTGCGGATGAGTCCTGAGGCACGCGAGTTCGACATCGTCCTGTTCGGCGCCACGGGGTTCGTCGGGCGGCTGACCGCCCGGCACCTCGCCGCCGAGGCCGACCCGCGGGTGCGCGTCGCGCTGGCCGGTCGCTCCCTGACCCGGCTGCGCGACGTGGCGGCAGACCTCGGGCCGGCCGCCGAGGGCTGGCCCCTCCTCGTCGTCGACGCCACCGACGAGCCGGCGGTCACCGACCTGGCCGGCCGGGCCGCCGTCGTGGTGACGACCGTGGGGCCCTACGTGAAGTACGGCGTCCCGCTCGCTGCCGCGTGCGCGGAGGCCGGCACGCACTACTGCGACCTCACCGGCGAGGTGCTGTTCGTGCACCGGAGCATCGCCGCGAACCACGCCACCGCCCAGCGCACCGGCGCGCGCATCGTCCACGCCTGCGGCTTCGACTCGATCCCCAGCGACCTCGGCGTCTGGCTCACGGCGCAGGCGGCCCGCGCCGACGGTGCCGAGCTCGGCCGCACCCACCTGGCGGTGCGCAGCATGAAGGGCGGCTTCAGCGGGGGCACCATCGACTCCGCCCGCACCCAGGTCGACGAGCTCAAGGGCGACAAGGCCGCCCGGCGGGTGGTCGGCGACCCGTGGGCCCTGGCCGACGGGGGTCGCCCGGCGCGCCCCGCCGCGGGCACGGCATCCGGCTCGACGGCAGCGCGCGGCGGACTGGGCGGCCTGCTCGACACCGTGACCAAGGCGTCACCGGTCAAGCGGGATGCCGACAACGGCCACTTCACCGGGCCGTTCGTGATGGCGTCGTTCAACACCCGCATCGTGGCGAGGTCGGCGTCGCTGCTCGGCTACGGCGACGGCTTCCGCTACGTCGAGTACTCCGACTACGGCGCCGGGCCGGTCGGAGCCGTCACCGCCGGTGGGGTGTCGGTGGCGCTCGGCGCCGGGCTGGCCGGGTTGGCGTTCGGCCCCACGCGGATGCTGCTCGACCGGGTGCTGCCCAAGCCGGGCGAGGGCCCGAGCGAGGAGGCTCAGGCCACGGGCCGGTTCCGGATGGAGGTCACCGCCCAGGCGACCAACGGCGCCCGCTACCGCACCACCGTGGCCGCCCCCTACGACCCGGGCTACAGCGGCACCGCCGTGATGCTCGGGCAGGCGGCACTCTGCCTCGTGGAGGACGGCGACCGGCTTCCGGATGCCGCAGGCGTGCTCACGCCCGCCACCGCCCTGGGTGCCCCCCTCGTCGACCGGCTGCGGGCGCACCGCTTCACGCTCGAGACCGAGCGCCTTCCCGGCTGACCCCCGCGGCGATCCGCTCGGCGTCGATGCGCAGCTCGCGCAGCATCCCGGAGATCGGGTTCGTGAAGCCGGTGAACCACAGGCCCGGTGTCCCGTCGGGCTCGTGGGCGCCGTGCACGACCGGCAGGCCTCGGCGGTCGAGCACGTCGAGGTGCCCGACCAGCGGCTCGAGCCCGGCCCGGTAGCCGGTGGCCACCACGACGGCCGAGGGGCGCACCCGCGTGCCGTCGGCCAGCACGACCTCACCGCCCTGCACGGACTGCACCGCCGCGACCGGCTCCACGCGCCGGGCGCGGATGGCGTCGACGATGCCGACGTCCTGCACCGGAACCCGGCCGACCAGCACCCGCGAGTAGAGGTCGGTGCCGGCACGCGGCATCCCGAACTCGGTGAGGTCCGGCTCCTGCACGACCGCCAGCACCTTCGCGACCCGGTCGACCAGGCGCGGCGGCAGCCGACGCACCAGGATGCCGGTGCCCTGGGCCGGCCAGCCCAGCCGGGACCGCGGCAGGATGTGCGGCGGCGTGCGCACCGCGAGCCAGACCCGGGTGGCGCCGTGGTCGGCGAGGTCGGTGGCGATCTCCATGCCGGTGTTGCCGCTGCCCACGACCAGCACGTCGCGGCCGGCAAAGGGGCGGCCGTTGCGGTAGTCGCGGGCCAGCACCACCTCGCCCTCGAAGCCCTGCAGTCCCGGCCAGTCGGGCTCGACGGGGGTGTGGTTGTAGCCCGTCGCCACGACGACGTGGTCGGCCGTGACGGTGCTGCCGTCGTCGAGCCGCACCGCCCAGCGGGCACCGTCGGTGCTCGGGGTGACGTGGTCGATGCGGGTGACCCCCGACCCGAGGCGCAGGTCGAGGCGGTGGTGGACGGCATACGCCTCGAGGTAGCGGACCACGTCGTCGCGAGCCACCCAGCGGCCGAAGTGGCGCGGGATCGGGTAGCCGGGCAGGCCCGACCAGCGGCGGGGGGTGTGCAGGTGCAGGCGGTCGTAGTGGCGGCGCCAGGAGCTGCCGACGCGGTCGGCCCGGTCGACGACGAGCGGGTTGACGCCGCGGCCCTTGAGGGCGGCGGCGACCGCGAGGCCGCCGGGCCCCGCCCCGATGACGACCACCTCGACGCGAGTCACGTCGCGAAGGCTACCCACCCGGGCTGGGCAGCGGGCAGGATCAGGGGCGCGGCGGGTGAGAACGATCTCGCGGATGTGCCCCGCTGCCCGTGCCCCAGTAGATTCGTGTCAGTAACCCCGCCGTGCAGGAGGCCGCATGTCCGAGCACTCGCCCGTCACCGCCATCCCCGAGGACACCTGCTGGCAGATGCTCAACGAGGAGGAGTTCGGCCGGCTGGCCTTCCACCTCGCCGACGAGGTGCACCTCGTGCCGATCAACTACGCCGTCGACGCCCGCCGGCGCATCGTCTTCCGCACGGCCGAGGGGAGCAAGCTGCTCGGTCTGACCATGAACGCCGACGTCGCGTTCGAGATCGACGACTTCGGCGAGGAGGAGGCCGTCAGCGTGGTCGTGCGTGGCCGGGCCCGCCAGCTCGAGGGGCACGAGGAGGACGAGGTGGAGGTGCTGCCGCTGCGCCCGTGGGTCAACACCGCGAAGTTCAACACGATCGCCATCGAGGTCGACGAGGTGACCGGCCGGCACTTCGAGCTGACCCGGCCCTGGCTGCACATGCGTCCCCAGCCCGAGGCCTGACCCGGGCGTGCTGATCCGGCCCATTGCCGATGCCGACTGGCCGGCGTTCTACCCGGTCTTCCGCGACGTGGTCGCTGCCGGTGAGACGTACGCGTACCCGGAGGGCCTCGACTCCGAGCAAGCACGCGCGCTGTGGGTCGAGGCGCCGCCCGGGGTGACGGTCGTCGCGGTCGGGGACGACGGGCTGCTGCTCGGGTCGGCCAAGGCGGGGCCCAACCGTCCGTCGCGAGGCAGCCACGTCGCGACGGCATCCTTCATGGTCGCTGGAAGTGCCCGCGGTCAGGGCGTCGGCCGCGCACTGGGGGAGTGGGTGCTCGAGTGGGCGCGCGAACAGGGCTATGCCGCAATGCAGTTCAACGCTGTGGTGGAGACCAACACTTCGGCCGTCCGCCTCTGGCGCGACCTCGGGTTCAATGTGGTCGGTACCGTGCCGGAGGCCTTCGAGTCGGCGACGCACGGCCGGGTCGGGCTGCACGTCATGCACCGGCACCTCTGATCGGGGCCGGTCGTGGCTGAGCGGATGCCCACGGTCGTCGTCGCGAGTGACTCGTTCAAGGGCTCGCTGACCTCGCTCGAGGTGGGGGATGCCGTGCGCCTGGGCCTGCTCGACGTCGCCCCGTCCGCGCAGGTCGTCGTCGTGCCGGTCGCCGACGGCGGTGAGGGAACCGTGGCGGCGGCGCTGGCCGCCGGTTGGGAAGCGGTACCGGTCATGGTGCACGGCCCGACCGGGGAGCCGGTGAGCGCGACGCTCGCCGCGCGCCGCAGCGGGTCGGGCGTGACCGTGGTGGTGGAGATGGCGGACGCCTGCGGGCTGGGCCGGCTGCCGGGCGGCATCCCGGCCCCGCTCACGGCGTCGAGCCGCGGGCTGGGCGAGGCGGTGTCGGCTGCGCTCGACCTCGGCGCCGACGAGGTGGTCGTCGGGGTGGGCGGGTCGGCGAGCACCGACGGTGGCGCGGGCCTGCTGGCCGCTCTCGGGGCCCGGCTTCTCGACGCCGCCGGCGCCGACCTGCCCGACGGTGGCGCTGCCCTGGCCGACCTGCACCAGCTGGACCTCTCCCGGCTCGACCCGCGCCTGGCCACCACCGCCCTGGTGCTGGCCGCCGACGTCGACAGCCCGCTGCTCGGCCCGACCGGCGCCGCGGCCGTCTTCGCCCCGCAGAAGGGAGCCACCCCGGACGAGGTCGCTGTCCTCGAGGCGGCCCTGACCCACTGGTCCGACGCCGTCACCGTTGCCGTCGCAACATCGACCAATAGGTCAAAGTTGCTCCACCCGACCGAGCCCGGTGATGGGACACGATCGACCTATTGGTCGAAGTTGCCCCACCCGACCGAGCCCGGTGATGGGACAGGATCGACCTATTGGTCGAAGTTGCCCCACCCGACCGAGCCCGGCGATGGGACAAGATCGACCTATTGGTCGAAGTTGTCCCAGCAGGCGGGGGCCGGGGCTGCCGGCGGGGTCGGGTTCGCCCTGCTCGCGGTGCTCGGTGCCGAGCGGCGCTCCGGAGTCGACGTCGTGCTCGACCTCGTCGGGCTCGAGGCCGCCCTGGCGGAAGCCGATCTGGTGGTCACCGGGGAGGGTGCCCTCGACGAGCAGACCCTCGCTGGCAAGGCGGTCTCCGGCGTGGCGCGGCGGGCGCGCGCATCCGGCATCCGGACCGTGGCGGTGTGCGGGAGGCGCACCCTCGACGACGACGGCCTGGCGGCACTCGGGCTGCATGCGGCCTACCCGCTCTCCGACCTCGAACCCGACCCGCAGCGCTCCATCGGCGACGCGGCGGACCTGTTGCGACGCACCGGGCGACGCATCGCGCAGGACTGGCTCACCCCCGCGCCCGAGTGACCACCGCAGCCGTGCACCGGAGCGACCGGCTCAGCCGCGCACCGGTGCGACCGGCTCAGCCGCGCACCGGGGTGATGGCGTCGTCGCCACCGAGCACGGCCAGTGCGTTCGCCACGGCGAGGTCGGCCATCGCGGTGCGCGTCTCGACCGTGGCCGACCCGACGTGCGGCAGCAGCACCACGTCGTCGCGGGCGAGCAGCCCGGGGTGCACCCGCGGCTCGTCCTCGTAGACGTCGAGCCCCGCCCCCGCGATCTCGCCCGCCTCGAGCGCCGCCACCAGGGCCGCCTCGTCGACGACCGGACCACGCGCCGTGTTGACGAGGTGGGCGGTCGGCTTCATCGCCCGCAGCTGCGCGGCGCCGATGAGGTGGTGGGTGTCGGGCGTCAGCGGGCAGTGCAGCGACACGACGTCGGATGCCGTGAGCAGCTCGTCGAGCTCGACCAGCTGCGCGCCCAGCCCCTCCACGACGCCGGGGTCGGGCGCGGACCGGCCGCTGAGCAGGATCTCCATCCCGAAGGCCGTGGCCCGCCGGGCCGCGGCCAGCCCGATCGCGCCGGGCCCGACGATGCCCAGCGTCCTGCCGCGCAGGCCGGTGCCGAGGTCGGCGGTGAAGTTCCACTGCCAGGGCTCGCCGGTGCGCACCCGGCGCTCGGCGGCACCGAGGCCGCGCGTCGTCATCAGCACCAGGGCCATCGCGATGTCGGCCGTCGCGTCGGTGAGCACCCCGGGGGTGTTGGTCACGAGCACGCCGCGCTCCGTGCAGGCGCCGACGTCGACGTTGTCATAACCCACCACGACGTCGGCGACGAGGCGGAGACCCGGGCCGGCGGCATCGAGCAGCTCGTCATCGACCCTGTCGACCATCATGGCGACGAGCGCGTCGACGCCCGCCACGGCCTCGAGCAGCTCGCCCCGCGGCATGGCCGTGGGGAGGTCACGGTAGGTGACGTCGTGCCCGGCGTCAGCCAGCCGGGCCGGACCGTCGCCGGGCAGGTGGGCCGTGATCAGCACGCGTGCCATGGTCACATGATCTTCCGCACGAGGGGCAGCGGCAGGTGCCGCATCGCGAGGCCCAGCGGAACCCACGGCCAGGCCGGGACGAGTGCGTTGGGCTTCTCCTTCTCGATGGCGTCGACCATGGCCCGCACGCCGGGCTGCGTGTCGACGATGAAGGGCGTCTTCTTCACCCGCTCGTTCATCTCCGAGCGGATGTAGCCCGGGTAGATCGTCGAGACCCGGATGTCGAGGTCGGGCTCACCGAGCATCTCGTTGCGCAGCCCCTCGGCCAGGGTGGCGACGCCGGCCTTGGTCGCGGCGTAGGTGGTCACGGTCTTGCGCATGCCCCGCATCGCGGAGACCGACGAGATCATGACGAGGTGTCCGCGCTTCTGCGCGCGGAAGATCTCCATCGCGGCCTCGGTCTGCGCCAGGGCGGCGACGAAGTTGGTCATGGCGGTCTGCCGGTTGGCGTCGTACCGCCCGGTGCCGAGCGGCGCCCCCTTGCCCAGGCCGGCGTTGACGATGACCCGGTCGATCGTGCCGAAGTCGTCGCGGAAGGCCGCGAACACCTCGAACACCTGCGCGTCGTCGGTGACGTCGAGG
>JBJMHU010000122.1:0-2941 GCA_045807225.1 Ornithinibacter sp.
CCGAGAGCCAGTCGTGCCGGTTGGCCAGCACGATGATCTGCCGGAAGTCGCGCACCTCGAACAGCTTCTCGGCACCGCGGTGCATGTAGCCGATGACCGGCTCGGCGGTGATGATCCGCTCGCCGTCGAGCACGACGCGCAGGCGGAGCACCCCGTGCGTCGCCGGGTGCTGGGGCCCGATGTTGAGCACCATGTCGGCCGTCGCGAGGCCACCGGCGCCCATGCCGACGTCGAGCGAGCGCTGGCCGGTCTCGGAGGTCACGCCGCCAGTCTGCCGCACGACGACCCCGCCCCGTCGGCAGCAGCGCCCGAACGCGGGGGACCGCCCGTGGTCAGCAGCCTGCGAACGTCTCGCCGCTGGTCCCCCATCCGTCGCGGTCGATGCGGACCAGGAGCAGCCGGTCGGATTCCGGGGCGTCGGCCAGCTCGGCCGCACCGACCGATCGGGTCTGCAGCGGCTCGCCGGCCGCCACGCAGTGGTGCAGCAGGAAGGTGGCGCCCTCGGCGACCGGGATGTCGAAGGTCTTCTTGGCGTTCTGGTTGACGTACCGGTTCGACCCGACCTTCCACGAGGTGACCGGTAGGCCGTGCTCGGCCACCACGGCATCCTTGACCTTCGGGTCGGTCCACCGGTCGAGCACCAGCACGTCGACGTCACCCTCGCGCTTGACGCCGGTGACCAGACCGAAGTCGAACGCCCGGCCCCTGACGTCGCTGGTGGGGGCCCTGACCCGGCCCGACGCCGTGCTCGAGGGTGTCGGCGTGCCGGCTGGAGCGGCATCCGACGGGGTGCCCGTCACGGTGACCACGACCTCCCGGGGCGCGTCCGCCCCACAGGCACTCAGCCCCGCGCCCGCCACCAGGGCGAGCGCGAGGGGGGCACACGGCATCCACAGTCGCATCGACCCAACGGTCCCACGGACCACTGCCCGCAGTCACATCCGCCGGATGCGGCGCAGCACCCAGTGGAAACCGCCCAGGCCGTCGGGCGAGGTGAGGGCGCCGAGCGCCGAGGCGGCGGCCAGGGCCGCCAGGTAGCCCGCCGGGTCGCTGCGGGCGAGCTCGTGGTCGGGCGTGCGGGCACTGGCCCCCAGCGCGTGCAGCGCGGCGCGCTGGGTGGTCACCTCGTCGTGCTCGAGCGAGTCGACCGCCACGTGGGCGGTGATGTCGCAGGACCCGTCGGGCACCGGTGCGACGAGCGCACCCGCCCGGTATGCCGTGAGCGTGCCGCCCGTGGGCCGGTGACCCGCCGTGTGCCCGTAGTCGACGGCGAGCAGGCTGCCACCCCGCACCCGCGACACCAGCTCGCGCCAGGCCAGGTCGCGGGTGAGCCCCACCTCGACCCGCGCCCCGACGGGCAGGTCGCCGGTGGGCCAGTGCGTGGCGCACCAGTCGAGCTCGTCGTGGGTGGGCGCGGCCCCGGTGCGCTCCTCCCCGGTGCCCGGGTCGACCAGCACCACGGCCAGCCGGCCGGGCTCGGCCACCTCGGCCACGGTGCACGGCACCACGTCGAGCCACTCGTGGGCCACGACCAGCACGTCGTCGAGGTCGGTCAGCTCGTCGGGCAGGTCACCGCCGCCGGGGGACCGCAGCCATGCCACGGCGTCCGGCAGCCCGGCGGGGCGGGGCACCACGTCGACGCCGGTCAGCCGCAGGTCCGGGCGCTGCACCGTCAGGTGGGTGAGCAGCTCGCCACGGCCGCACCCGACGTCGACGACGTGGTGCACCCCCTCGCGGTCGGCGAGGCGCCCCAGGGCCTCGGCGAACGGGGCGCCGAGCGGGCCGTGCGTGGAGGTGGAGAAGTGGCCGGCCGGTCCCTCCACGCCGCGGTAGAACCCCCGGCGGCCGTAGAGCGCCTCGTGCCACGCCTCGCGCCAGGGGACCATACTCACCCGGCGAACGCTAGCGCCGGTGCCAGGGCCGTGCGGTGGGGGATCTTCTGGCGGGAGGGGTCAGCGGATCACCTCGAGTGCCGCTGCGCCCCGTGGTTGGAGGTGACGTTCTCGCGAGTGAGGTCAGCGGATTCCCTCGACTGCGACGCGCGCCGGCCGGCCACCCGAGCACGACCCCGCGGTTCAGGGGTAGGTTGCCTGACCGTGGACGGCATCGAGCACCCCGCCCGGCTGACCGTGGGGGTCGTCGGGGCCGGCCGGGTCGGTGCGGTGCTCGGTGCGGCGCTCGCGCGGGCCGGCCACCGGGTGACCGGGGCGTACGCCGTCTCCGACGCCAGCCGCGCCAGGGCCGCCGAGCTGCTGCCGGGCGTGCCGCTGGCCGACGTACCCACGGTGGTCGCGGGAGCCGAGCTCGTGCTCCTCGCGGTGCCCGACGACGCCCTCGCCCACCTCGTCGCCGGCCTGTCGGCGACGGGCGCCTGGCAGGCCGGGCAGATGGCCGTGCACACCAGCGGCCGGCACGGCGTGGCGGTGCTGGAAGCGGCCCGCGCCCACCACGTGCTGCCGCTGGCCCTGCACCCGGCGATGACCTTCAGCGGCACCGCGATGGACCTCGACCGGCTGCCCGACTGCCCGTTCGGGGTGACGGCCGACGAGGCGCTGCGACCCGTCGCCGAGGCGCTGGTCCTGGAGATGGGCGGAGACCCGGTGTGGGTGGCCGAGCACGACCGGCTGGCCTACCACACGGCGCTGGCCCACGGCGCGAACCACCTGGTGACGCTGACCAGCGAGGCGATGGAGCTGCTCTCCAGCGCCGGGGTCGCCGAGCCGCGACGCGTGATCGGGCCACTGATGCGCGCCGCGCTCGACAACGCCCTGCGCCTGGGTGACGCCGCCCTCACCGGGCCGGTGGCCCGCGGCGACGTCGGTACGGTGGAGGACCACCTGCGCGAGCTGGACCGGCTCTCGCCCGAGATCCGGAGGACCTACGTGGCGCTCGCCCGTGCCACCGCCCTGCGCGCCCTCGACAGCGGCCGGCTGCGGCCCGC
>JBJMHU010000123.1:0-31274 GCA_045807225.1 Ornithinibacter sp.
CAGATCGACCCGGTGCGGCGTTGGAAGCTGTCGCCGATGGACCTCGAGAGCCTGGACCGGTGGGACGCCTACACCTCCGCCAAGGAGGCGATGTTCGAGCACACCGACAAGCGCTACGCCCCGTGGATCACGGTGAAGAGCAACGACAAGAAGCGCGCTCGGGTCAACGCGCTGCGGGCCTTCCTGCACCAGTTCGACTACGCCGACAAGGACCCCGAGGTCGTGTTCGCCCCGGACCCCAAGGTGGTCGGCCGCGCCAAGCACACCACCGGGGACTGACTCCGGCAGCGCGCGGGATGCGGGGTCGGGCTCAGGCGGCGTTCTCGTCAGGCTGGTGGATGCCGAAGGTGTTGCCCTCGGTGTCGAGGAAGTAGCCCTGCCACGCCATCCCCGGCAGCGCCACCTTCGGCACGGCCACCCGTCCGCCGGCGGACTCGATGACGGCCGCGGTGGCGTCGTAGTCCTCGACCCCCATCGTGAGGATGGCGGCGTTGGTGCCCGACCCCGCGTCGCCCGCGGGTGCCGGGCGCGACATCAGGCCACCGTCGATGCCGGGCCCCGCCGGGTCGCCGGTGTGCACGCCCCAGTAGGGCGAGCCGGTGACCGCGGACCAGTCGTCGTAGGTCCAGCCGAAGACGTCGGCATAGAAGGTCTTGGCTCGCTCGAGGTCGTCGGCCTGGATCTCGAAGTGGATGGGACGGGACATGCGGGTCCTCCTCGCTCGGGTACGTCCAACAGTGGCACGCGCTGCCGACAGACAGCGGGCCGCCTGACGGGGGACTCGTCCGACCGCGCCCAGGTCAGGGTCCGACAGCGGGCCCGGCACTCCCGGCATCCGAGGCGGGGTCACTCGGCAGCGCACTCGCCGTGCCGGCGTCGCAGCTCGGTGACGAGCTCACCCTGGCGACGCCGCGCCGAGCGTTCGAGCGGACCGGCGGGCACCCGGCATCCGCGGAGCACGTCCTCGGTGTCGGCCAGCTCGGCGATGAGGTCTCGGATGGAGGGCTGCTGCGTCGTCGCCATGACCTCCACGGTCGTGCGGCGGTCTCGGTGCTGCCTCGGCCACCACTGTGGGGTTGCTGTCAACGGTGCGGCGAGGCACCTCAGGGGTTGTCGACCGAGGTGCGCTGCTTGGCGGAGACGTAGTCGGCGAGTCGGCGCTCGGCATCCGCGCCGAAGAGGATCTCGGCGACCTCCCGCAGGCCGGGGGAGCCCAGGATGTCGCGGTCGCTCACCACGAGGTCGATCTTGCTGCGGCGCCGCATGAAGTCGTCGAGCGTCACGACCATCTCGTGCTCAGCAGCGGTGTACAGCTCGGCGCGCAGGTAGTCGGTGGAGCCCATGACGTCCTGGCCCATGGTGGGGTCGGCCCGCACCATCTCGAGCAGGTCGAAGGCGCGGCGACCGTAGCGCCGCCAGAGCCGGTCGCTCAGCGGCTCGACCTCGGGGCGGGTGCGCAGCGCGTCGAGGCGCATCAGCCGGGCCTGGCGGTAGAACTCCTTGCGGGTCGCCCTCGCCGGCTCGCCGTACCAGTTGCGCAGGTCCTTCTCGAGCGGGATGCCGAGCGCCTCCACCTCCTGGGCGACCTCCTCGCCGACGTTGAGGCAGTCGGTGAGCTTGCCGCCGAAGACGGTCACGACGGCGCGCGCGGTGTCTCGCTCGATCTCGTGCTTGCGGCTCAGCGAGGTCCAGTCGGCGTCCTGCTGGTCGCCGCCCTCCGACTTCACCACGAGCGGTCGCACGCCGGAGCGCTCGGCGATGACGTCGTCGGCGGTCAGCGGCTGGGGCAGGTCGAGGCGAGCGTTGATCTGGCCGAGCAGGAACGCTCGGTCCTCGTCGGTGACGTGGGTGAACGGTGTGTCGATGCGCGTGTCGGTGGTGCCGATGACCGAGCGGTGACCCATCGGGATGACGTAGAACAGCCGCTGGGTGTCGTCGAAGAAGGCGAGCACCCGGTCGTGCCGGGTGGTGGTGAGCCGGGGGACGACGAGGTGGATGCCCTTGGAGTAGACGATGCGGTGTGCGGTCCTCAGGCCCCAGGAGGTGTTGAGCTCGTCGACGAACGGGCCGACGGCGTTGACCACCACCCGGGCGCTGGTCGTGACCTCGTCGCCGGAGTCCGTGTCGCGCAGCCGGCACACCCAGCGGTCGCCGACGCGCTCGGCGGAGACCAGCTCGACGTAGTTCGCGACCGCGGCGCCGGCCTCGACGGCCGAGCGCACGAAGGAGAAGACGAAGCGCGAGTCGTTGTCGACGAGGTAGGCGTCCTGGTACTGCACGCCACCGCGAGCCGTGCTCGTGTCGATGACCGGCTCCACCTCCTCGACCTGTTCCGCCGAGAACACGCGCGGCGGCTTGGTCCCGAACAGGCCGATGCCCCAGTAGGCCGCCGCACCGAGTGCCGCGAACCACGGGTGGTAGGGCGCGGTGCGGTCGAGGGTGGCCAGGAAGGAGATCTCCTTGATGTTGTCGGGGTACGCCTTCATCAGCCGGTTGCGGCTGCGGCACAGACCGAACACCAGGGGCAGCTCGTAGTGCTCGAGGTACTAGAATCCGCCCCACACCAGGTTGCTCGACTCCTGGCTGGTGAAGCCGCCGAAGTCGCCCCGGTCGATGAGGGCCACGGACGCCCCACGGCCGGCCAGGGCCGCGGCAGAGACCGCGCCGTTGATGCCGGCCCCGACGACGAGGACGTCGAAGAGGCCGCCGTCGATCCGGGCGATGTTGGTGCGCCGCAGCGTCATGGGTCCAGCCTCCCACTTCACCGCACCGCTTCTGCCATGGGTGTGGCCTCTGCGGCGCGATGGCCTCGGAGTGGTTGACGCTGTACAATGTTAGTGACTAACATTGTGCTTCATGCACCGCAAGGAGAGAACCCGCCAGGCACTGCTGGAGTCTGCTCTGGCGCTGTTCGCCGAGCAGGGGTACGACGCCACGACGACGGCTGCCATCGCCCGACGTGCGGGGGTCAGCGAGATGACCCTCTTCCGCCACTTCGCGACCAAGGACGCCCTGCTCGTCGACGACCCGTACGACCCCCTGATCGCCGTGGCCGTCACCGCACGACCGGCCGACGAACGGCCGCTGACTGCTGCCGTGCGCGGCGTGCGCGACGCGTGGGGCGCCATCCCGGAGCCGGCCACCGACGAGGTACGCGAGCGGCTGCAGATGGTCGCGGCGACCCCCTCCCTGGCCGGTGCCCTCGCCAGGAGCAGCCGGGAGACCGAGGAGGCGATCACCGACGCCCTCTGCCGGCGGGGTGCCTCGCTGTCCGAGGCACGGGTGGTCGCGGCGGCCGTCGTCGCCGGGCTCAATGCCGCCTTGCTCGACTGGTCGCACAGCGCCGACCCCGACCTCGGAAGTGCCGTCATGACGGCACTGCATGCCCTGGGTGATCCGTCGTGAACGTTCTCGAGCTGCGGGCGGTGAGCCGGGTGTTCCGTGGCGGGGCGGGCGTGCACGCTCTGGACCTGGTGCTGAAGCCATCGGAGATCGTCGCGCTGGTCGGTCTCAACGGTGCGGGCAAGTCGACCCTGATGCGGCTGGCCCTCGGCATGCTGCGCCCCGACTCGGGTGAGGTGCTCCTCGACGGCCGGCCGTTGGCCCGGGCCCCACGCGCGACCTGGTGCCGGGTGGGTCACCTCGTGGAGGTCCCGCTGGCCTACCCGGAGCTCAGCGCCCGGCAGAACCTGGCCCTCGCGGCCCGACTGCACGGAGCCAGCGCGTCGTGCGTCGACGCCGCGATCGAGCAGTGGAGGCTCACCGCCTACGCGGAGCGGCGGGTGCGCAGGCTCTCGTTGGGGAACCGTCAGCGGGTGGGCCTGGCGGCCGCGCTGCAGCACGGGCCGAGGCTCGTCGTGCTCGACGAGCCGACCAACGCGCTCGACCCGGCGGGCGTGCTCGTCCTGCGGGATGCGCTGTTGCGGCGCGCGAGCGAGGGCGCCGGAGTGCTCGTCAGCAGCCATCACCTCGACGAGGTCGCACGCATCGCTCACCGGATCGTCATGGTGAACGGCGGCAGGCTGATCGGTGAGCTGTCGCCGGCCAGCACCGACCTCGAGCGCTCCTTCTTCGAGCACGTGCGCCTCGACGACGTCCGTCGGGAGGCGGTGGCATGAACGAGGCCGTGCGCGTCGAGGCGCTCAAGCTCACCCGGTCATCGGTGGGGATCGTCGGGTCGGCCGCGATAGTCCTCGGTATCGGCGCCCTGTGCACCGTCATGATGGCCGCCCTCGCGTCCGATGACCCGCAGCTGGTCGCCAAGCTGGGGCCGGACGCCAGCCGTGACTGGCCGGGCCTGGTGAACACCGCCGCGCAGATCAGCGGTGCGGGCGGTCTCCTCGCCTTCGGTGTGGTGGCGGCGTGGCTGTTCGGCCGCGAGTTCAGTGACGGCACGATCACGGGTCTGTTCGCGCTACCCGTGGGTCGGGGCACCATCGCGGCCGCCAAGCTGGCGGTCTACGCGGCGTGGGGAGCCGTCGTGAGCGCCGCGGTGGTCGCAGCGGTGGTGCTGCTCGGCCTGGTGTTGGGGTTCGGCGCGCCCGACGCGGCTGCCTGGGCGGGGCTCGGCCGCCTGCTGGCGCTCGGTGTGCTGAGCGCGGGCGTGGCGGTGCCCACCGCGTGGGTCGCCACCATCACCCGGTCACTTCTCGGTGGGGTGTCGGTCGCGATCGGCCTGGTCGTCGTGGCGCAGGTCGGAGTCCTGGCGGGTTGGGGTGGGTGGCTTCCGCTGGCCGCCCCCGCCCTCTGGGCCGTGTCGGGCGGGGGCGCAGTGTCGGTGGTGCAGCTCGGCGGCGCTGCTGCGTTCGCTGGGTTGGCAGCGACGGCCACTGCCTGGTCGTGGCACCGCCTCCAGCTCGACCGTTGACCTGGGCCCAGGCCGGCCGACCCCTGCCGTGGCGTCCGCTGCCCGGCTGCGTCTTTCGGAACCCGAACGCTGCTGGGTCAGAAGGGCGGGTCTCCGCACTCGGCGCTGCGACCTGACCTGCCCCGGTGCCCCCTCGCGCGACGCGTCGGCGGGTGGGGCCCAGCAGGTGCCAGGACGATGCGGTCGGCGCCCTGACGAGCACCGTGGGGATGGTGTACCTGCATCGTGAGGCGCGTGCGATTCCGGTGGCCATGAGTGACGCACTGCTCAGGTCGGCGGCGCGGTTGAGGTCGGCGGTGGTGATGGCGGCGGCGTGGTGCTCGAGCGTGAACTCGAGCCCGCTGAACTGGTCACCCACCCTGCCGAGGAGGTCGTACCTCGTGATCGAGCCGCCGTCGCCCAGCCGGTCTCCGTGGGCGGGTTCCTGGAGGCCCGCAGACTGTTCCGGCTGCCGCGAGTGCTCGGTCGGGAAGGTGCTCGACGAAGTGACACCGCGGGGAGCGCGAAGCACGACCACGTGCAGCGCGTCGACAGCCGACGTGGTGCTCCGCTTTCCCGTGGGATCGGTCCAGGTGCACCGACCATCGACCCCAAGGCGGACGCTCCAGCCGGCTCGTTGCTTGATGCGGTGGTGCCGGCGGCACAGGCAGATCAGGTTGGTCGGGGTGGTCGAGCCCGACGGCCACGGCCTGACGTGGTCGAGGTCGCAGAACCGGGCGGCGACCTGGCAGCCGGGGAAGCGGCAGCGCCCGTCTCGCTGGCGGACGAGGGCGGCCATGGATGCCGGTGGACGGTACGACGCGCTGACGGTGTGGTCGAGCAGGGCACCGGTGACCGGGTGGCAGGGGCGCTCGACGGTCTGGGCGCCGATGCCGGCCACCACCACCTCGAGGAAGGCGCGGGTCACCAGCACCCGCTCGCCGCGCGTGCCCATCACCACCTCGACCAGGTCGCCGGACGACTCGGTGCATGCCGAAGTGCCGCCACGAAGGAGCTGTTCCTCCACGCCGCGACCTTCCGCGACAACCAGGGAACCGCCAAGCGCTACACGCTCACCCTGCGCATCCCGCGCCACCCCGCCCGACAGGCCCGCTGCCCCGCCGCCCTCCGGCGTGTCGGGTGTGGGGACGGCGGGACCGGCCGGGCCGGCGGGTGGACCACCCGAGTCGCACAGGTCCCCCGGCGAGGCGGGGACGGTGAGGGTGACGACCGTCGTGATGGTGGCGGAGCCGGTGACGAGGTCGATGAGGGCCTGGGCGCGGGCCCGGTCGATGCGGCTGACGGTGCCGTCGGTGACGAGCTCATGGGCGCGCGCGTCGATCGCGGCCCAGGCGCGGGCGGCATCCTGGGAGGGGAAGGTGCCCTCCCACTTGTCGACGCCGGGCTCCTCGGCCCACCGCCGCAGGCCGCACTGCTCACGAGCCTTGGTGGCCCGCTGGCGGAGCAGGTCGGGGCTGATGCGCGACAGCACCGTGCGGCAGCGCGCCCGGAGCTGGGGCCCGGTGTCGCGGGCCCAGTGGCTCGCCAGGGTGCCGAGCACCGCCTCGGCCACCTCGGTGGGGGCCTGCTCGAGCTCCTCGGCCACCACGCCCGCCCGGTAGGCGTCGAGGTCTCCGTGGCGCATGGCCGCGTGCAGCGCCGCGAGCCCCGTTGCCGTGTCGCTGCCGGCCGGCCCGTCGGCAGCCAGCCGCACCGCTGAGCGCACCCGGTGCTCGGCGTGCACCGTCGAGACGTTCAGGGCGCCCGACACGATGGCCGGGCCGTCCAACGCGACGTGTCCAGCGGCGCGGTGGCCCTCCACCACCGTGCCGTCCTCGAGGACGTCATCCTCGATCGCACACACGGCGACGATCGCCTCGTCCTGCACCGCGGACGCCGCGTTGATCACCCGCTGGGCGGTCGTCACCACCTCCGCCCACTCGGCGCGGCTGCCGGCCACCCCGCTGGGACGCGGGGCGCTCACCAGCCCGGACTCGGCTGCCCGCAGCATGCGAAGCAACTCATCCGGCAGTCCGGATGCTGCCCCAACCGCTGCTGTCTCGAGCTGCACCGTGGCCCCCTTTCCCCTTGCTCGAACACTACGGGTGACCACTGACAAGCCCCTTCTGCTGGCACCGTTCCGGCTGTGCGGCAACCGAACTGGTCAGGCAAGGCCAGCGGCCGGGCGCGATGACAGCGGGTGCGAACCGGTGAGCGCCACGTAGGGAGCCCCAGCCTGCGGCGCACCTGTGGGCAGGCCCCTCGCGGCGGGATGTCCGACCGGCCGACGGCGTGGACGTGAGTTGGCCCGCTCCGCGCAGCGACACTCAACGCCTCCCCGTCGCACCTCAGGGACGATCGGCCAGAACGGCTGCCCGCCCGGTGAGGTGCCGCTGCTCGGCCACATTCGTCGAGCGGGCCGCCGCGGCCAGGCGGCCGCGCCACGTCGTCCTGGTGGGAGAGGCCCGGCCAGCCTCCTATGGGGTGACGCTCACCCCGGTGAGCTCCTCGCTGCGCTCCCAGAGCAGGCCGGCGAGCGTCTCGTCCTGGGCCAGCGTGCTCAGCCTGGCTTCGCCGACCGCGCCCCGGGTCTCGCGGAAGCCGGTCGGGCCGGAGTACGAGCCGGGAGCAGCCGCGGTGGCGGCGTAGAGCACGGCTTCGGCGCCCTTCTCCGGGCTCGGGAAGAGCAGCCGCACCCCCCACTGGCCGATGGTGCCGAAGAGGGGGATCGAGCCCAGCCCGTCGGGGCTGGCGACCAGGTTCGTGGCCGAGATCCCTGGGTGGGCCGCCGTGGAGGTGAGCTTCGAGCCCGATGCCGTGGCACGCCGCTGCAGCTCGGTCGCGAAGAGCAGGTTCGCCAGCTTCGAACGGCCGTAGGTGGTGTTGGGGTTGTAGCCCTGCGCCGGGTTGCCCTCGACCACCTTGCCGTCCCCGCTGTGGTGCGCGACCGACGCCACGGTCGTGACCCGGGGTGCGGGCGCCTCGAGCAGGTGCGGCATGAGCAGCCCGGTGAGCGCGAAGTGACCGAGGTGGTTGGTTCCGAACTGCAGCTCGAAGCCGTCGGTCGTCTCGCGGTAGCGCGGCGGGGCCATCACCCCGGCATTGTTGAGGAGCAGGTCGAGCGGCCCCTCGAAGCGCTCGGCCAGGGAGCGCACCGACTCCTGGGAGGCGAGGTCGAGCCGCTCCACGCGCACCGCACCCGGCACCCCGATGCCGCGGATCCGCGCGGCAGCCGCCTCACCGGCATCCGTGTTGCGAACTGCGAGAACCACATCGGCGCCGTGCCGAGCCAGCTCGCGGGCCTCGACGAGGCCGATGCCGGAGTTCGCGCCGGTGACCAGGGCCGTGGTTCCGGACAGGTCGCCGATCTCGTCGGGGGTCCAGCGCATGGGGTCTCCTCGGTGGCACGGGTGCGGAGCACCAGTATCGGGCAGTTCCCGGGTGCCGGTGAGCCACGTTCGACGGTGGCGCCGTCAGAAGCCGGCGTACCGGGCGACTCGCGCGGCGAGGTCCGGGTCGGCCTGCAACGCCCGGCCGTCCAGCGTGGTGACGAGCGCGGGTCCGCGTCCGGACGAGACGAGCCACACGGCATCCGCCGTGAACAGGTGCGCCACGGGCACGAGCTCGTAGCGGGTCGCGTACCCATCGGAGCGCGCCGCCGCCATCACGGCCGCCACGGTGAGCGACTCCAGGATGCCGGTGCCGCCGGTGGGGGTGCTGAGCAGGGCGCCGTCGCGTGCGACGAGCAGGCCGGACGTCGGGCCGTCGAGGGCGTAGCCGTCGGTGGAGGTGAAGACCACGTCGTCGGCCCCACGGCGCCGGGCCTCGCGCGTCGCGGCGGCGTGCACGACGTAGGACAGCGTCTTGACGCCGCCGAGCAGCCACGGCGCGTCCCTGAAGGCATCGCTCGGGTGGCCACGGCTCAGGGTGACCGCGGTGATGGCGCGAGGACCACCATCGCGAGCGGGGACGGCGGGCGCCGGGCCGCGAGAGGTGATCGTGACGAGCGCGGTCGGGCCCGCTTCGGGGCGCCATTCGCGCCCGCGGGTCAGCAGCAGCTTCAGCACCGCCTCACCCGGCGTGGACCACACCGCCACGGCCTGCGCCACCAGGTCCCGCCACTGCTCGCGCGAGGGGTTGGCGAGCTCCATGGTGCGCGCCGATGCGGAGAGGCGGTCGAGGTGGCCGTCGAGGTCGACCACGATGGCGTGGCCGGTGGGGTCGGTGACCACCCGAGCCGAGTCGAAGCACCCGTCGCCGCGGGTGACGCCGAGGTCGTCGGCGGTGACCACCGGCTCGTCCGGGTCGACGACACCGCGGCCCAGCACGGCGACCACCTGCACCACGTCGGTCATGCCCACAGGCTCCCACCTCCCGGTCGGGGCCGAGGGGGGCTACGGTGCGAGAGCAACCACTGACCGGCGGAGAGGGTACGAGCGACGTGCGAGTGGCAGTGATGTCGACCTGCATCGGTGACGCGATGTTCCCGGATGCCGTGCGCGCGACGGTCCGCCTGCTGCGCCGGCTGGGCTGCGACGTGGACGTGCCGGAGGCCCAGACGTGCTGCGGGCAGCCGATGGTGAACACCGGCTACCTCGACGAGGCGGTGCCCCTGGTGCGCACCTTCGTGTCCGCGTTCGAGGGGTACGAGCACGTGGTGGTGCCCTCGGGATCGTGCGCGGGGTCGGTGCGCCACCAGCACGCGTTGGTCGCCGCACGGGCGGGGGATGCCGGGTTGGTGGACGCTGTGTCCCGCACCGCCCCGCGGACCTCGGAGCTCAGCGAGTTCCTCGTCGACGTGCTCGGGGTGGTCGACGTGGGGGCGTCGTTCCCCCACCGGGTGACCTACCACCCGACGTGCCACTCCTTGCGGATGCTGCGCGTGGGGGACCGGCCGACCCGGCTGCTGGCTGCGGTGGGCGGCATCGACCTGGTGCCGTTGCCGCGGGCCGAGGAGTGCTGTGGGTTCGGGGGCACGTTCGCGGTGAAGAACTCCGAGACGTCGGTGGCGATGGGGTCGGACAAGGCGTCGCACGTGCGCTCCACCGGTGCGGAGGTGCTGGTGGCCGGCGACTCCTCGTGCCTCATGCACGTGGGTGGGCTGCTCTCGCGGCAGCGGGCCGGCATCCGCACCATGCACCTGGCCGAGGTGCTGGCCTCGACGGCCGACGACCCGGCGGAGGTGACGGCATGACTGGGACAAGATCGACCAATAGGTCAAAGTTGTCCCACCCGGTGGCTGGGGCAAGTTTGACCTATCGGTCGATGTTGTCCCACCGGAGGGGGGTGCGGTCGTGACGGCACCAGACGCCCCGGCGACGTTCCTCGGGATGCCGCCCTTCCCGGTCGCGGCGCGGTCCGCCCTGGCCGACACCCAGCTGCGGCGCAACCTGGCCCACGCCACGGGCACGATCCGCGCCAAGCGGGCCGGCGTGGTGGGCGAGGTCGACGACTGGGAGTCGCTGCGACAGCGCGCGGCCGGCATCAAGGACGCCACGCTGGCGCACCTCGACGAGCACCTGCTCACCCTCGAGGCGTCGCTGACCGCGGCTGGCGCGACGGTGCACTGGGCGAGAGACGCCGCTGACGCCTGCGCGGTGGTCGCTGACGTGGCGAAGGGACACGGCATCCACGAGGTCGTGAAGGTCAAGTCGATGGCGACCCAGGAGATCGAGCTCAACGAAGCGCTTGCGGCGCAGGGCATCTCGGCGTGGGAGACCGACCTCGCCGAGCTCATCGTGCAGCTCGGTGACGACCTGCCCAGCCACATCCTGGTGCCGGCGATCCACCGCAACCGCTCCGAGATCAGGGACATCTTCAACGACCGGATGGCTGCCGCCGGGCGGCCGGCTCCCGAGGGGCTGACGAACGAGCCGGCGGAGCTGGCGGGCGCGGCGCGGCTGCACCTGCGCGAGAAGTTCCTCTCGACGAAGATGGCGGTCTCCGGCGCGAACTTCGCTGTGGCGGAGTCGGGCACGCTCGTGGTGGTGGAGTCCGAGGGCAACGGTCGGATGTGCCTGACCCTGCCCGAGGTGCTCGTGACCGTGGTCGGCATCGAGAAGCTGGTGCCCACCTGGGCCGACCTCGACGTGTTCCTGCGGTTGCTGCCGCGCTCGTCGACGGGCGAGCGGATGAACCCCTACACCTCCACGTGGTCGGGGGTGACGCCCGGCGACGGGCCGCAGGAGGTGCACGTCGTGCTGCTCGACAACGGCCGCACCCGGGCGCTGGCCGACGAGGTCGGGCGGCAGGCGCTGCGCTGCATCCGGTGCTCGGCCTGCCTGAACTCGTGCCCGGTCTACGAGCGGGTCGGTGGGCACGCCTACGGCTCGGTCTACCCCGGCCCGATCGGCGCCATCCTCAACCCGCTCCTCAAGGGGGTCGGCAGCGACAAGCAGGTCGACTCGCTGCCCTACGCCTCGACGCTCTGCGGGGCGTGCGCCGACGTCTGCCCGGTCGCGATCGACATCCCCGGCATCCTGGTGCACCTGCGGACCAAGGTCGTCGACGCTCACCGGGACGATGCCAGGCCCAAGGCGGAGGCCGTGGCCATGCGCGCCGCGTCGTGGGGGATGGGCGATGCCCGCCGGATGGGGTTGGGGGAGCGCGCCAGCGGGCTGGTCGGCCGCTTCGGCCGCGGCCGTGGGATGCCGGGTGGTCGCCGCGCGCTGACCTGGCTGCCCTGGCCCGGGTCGCGCTGGACCCAGGCGCGTGACCTGCCACTGCCACCGGCCGAGTCGTTCCGAGCCTGGTGGAAGCGCGTGGGCCGCGACGAGGGGCAGCGATGAGCGCCCGCGACGACGTGCTCGCGGCGGTACGGGCCGCCCTGGCACCCGGCCGACCCTCGGAACCCGACGCCCCGTATGCGCGCGGAGGTGACACGGACACGGCATCCGAGGCTCCGCGCGAAAGTGGGGAACCAGAACCGGTCATCGACCGGGACGTGATGCTCGACCTGTTCGTCGAGCGAGTGGCCGACTACCGCGCCACCGTGACCCGTTGCCACGCAGCCGATTCGGGGGCTACCGTCGCCGCCGCCCTCGACGGGGCGCGATCCGTCGTCGTGCCGCCCGGCCTCGAGCTCGACGTCCCCGGCGCCGTGGTCGACGACGGCCTGGCCCACGCCGAGCTCGACGCCATCGACGCCGTGGTGACGAGCGCTGCCGTCGGCATCGCCGAGACCGGCACCGTCGTGCTCGACCACGGCCCCGGCCAGGGCCGCCGGGTCATCACCCTGCTGCCCGACCTGCACGTCTGCGTCGTCCGAGAGCACCAGGTCGTGCCGGACGTCCCCGACGCCGTCGCCCGGCTCCATCCCGAACGCCCGCAGACCTGGATCAGCGGACCGTCCGCCACGAGCGACATCGAGCTCAGCCGCGTCGAGGGCGTCCACGGCCCACGGCACCTGCACGTCATCCTCGTCGCCGACTGAGACTGCGGAGCCGCGGGTCTGGGCGAGACCGCGCAGCGACCAGCGGGACGAGACCTTGACCCCGGGTGTCGCTGGCGTGACCTGTCGGTCGATCCCAAAACGGGTCAGGAGCCGGGGGTCGACGTCTCCGAGCCGGGAGCCGCCTCGCGCTCGGCGAGGCTGCGCAGGATGCAGAACTCGTTGCCCTCGGGGTCGGCGAGGATCACCCAGCCGGTGCCGGGGCCGTACTGCCCGCGGTGGTCGGCCACCTCGATGGCGCCGTGCTCGAGCAACCGGGCCAGCTCGTCGTCGCGGCTGCCCTCGACGGGCTCGAGGTCGAGGTGGATGCGGTTCTTGCCCGACTTGCCCTCCGGCACCTGGATGAAGAGCAGCTTGTGGCCGCCGTCGCGGCTGACGACCATGCACTCCTCGTGGCCGGGAAGGTTCGGGTCGCCCTCGACGTCGACGTAGTCGAGCACCCCCTTCCACCACTCGGAGAGCGTGTACGCGTCGCGGCAGTCGATGGTCGTGTGGGACACCCGTGCGGTCATCCCGCAACCCTGCCACCCTGCTGCGCTCCAGCACCATCGGACATGCGCGCCGCGTGCACCGACCCGCCGCCGCTCAGACCACGATCGCGGCAGGGATGCCGTCCGAGAAGACCTCGGGCGGGTCGGGCAACCAGCGCGCCTCGCCGGTCGCCCGCCGGTGCGCCGACCAGGCGACGGCGCAGGCGTCGAGCACGTCGTCGGGGCCGTAACCGGTGCCCTTGAGCACCGACGGCCGGGCGACACCGGCCCGGGCGAGCGCGGCCAGCCGGGCCTGCTGCCCCTCGGTGGTGCGCTTCCCGGGGAGCGGGCCGCCGGTCATCGTCGCGAACGAGACCTCCGGGTGCACCTCCACGACCTCGACCGTGGGCCGGCTGCGCAGCCACGCGTCGACCTCGAGGATCTTGGCCCGCAGCGCGAATGCCTGGGCGCCCACGCCCTGGCCGCTGAGGCCCCGGTTCACGGCATCCGCGGCGGCGCGGTCGCCGGCGAGGTAGGCCCGTCGGGTCAACGTCGTGAAGACGGAGCTGGCTCGTCCCGGCAGTGCACGCCGTGCGAGCACGTCGGCCTGCCGGATCGAGCTGTCCGGCAGCCCGATCGGGATGTCGATGCCGACCACCTGCACGTCGATGTCAGCCCGCACCGTCTCGACGAGCGCCTCGATGGTGGGGGCGACGACCACCCGCGGCCGTGGCGCCCCAGGGACCAGCACGGCACCCACCCAGCCGCCGGGGCACCCGTCCACCCCGAGCACCGGCACCGTCACCTCGATCGGTCCCAACGGCAGCGGGGATGCCGCCTCCACCGCCGGGGATGCCGCGGCCGGCTCCGCGCCCCGCAACCCGTCGAGTGCCCCCAGCACCAGGTCGAGGGTGATCTCGAACTCGTCACCGAACGAGTAGCCGGGCTGCAGGGCACGCCCTTGCGCGAAGGCCGTGAAGTGGGGGTAGGCGGCACGCACCTCGGGGCCGAGCAGCGTGGCACCCAGCGCCGCGAGCTCCGCCTCTCCCTCGAAGGGGAGGCTGACCTCCTGCTGCATGAACCCGTACAGGTGCGCGTCAAGCAGGGCGAAGGCGGTGCCAGCAGCAGTGAGCGAGAACCCCTGAGCCGCAAGGCAGCCCAGCACGGCATCGTGGTGTCGCAGGTTGAGCGGGCCCGGGGTGCGGCGCGAGTCCATCAGACCCACGGCCCACCGGTGCCTCAGGAGCACGGCTCGCCCCGACACCGAACGGGCGCGCAGCTCGCGCCGCCAGTCGCCCCCGACGACCGGCAGGTGCAGCTCGCCGAAGACCGCGTCGACCATCGCGTCGAGCAGCGCCTCCTTGCCGGCGACGTGGTGGTAGAGCGACATCGCCTCGACGCCGAGGCGCCCGGCCAGCGCCCGCATCGACAGCGCCGCCAGGCCCTCCTCGTCGGCGAGGCGCACGGCCTCGTCGACCACGCGGGTGCGGCTCAGCGCGGGGCGGGCGGACGGCATCCGGGCTCCTGACCTGTTGGGCAGAGGGGGCGACTTGCCACATCTTACGGTGTAAGGCTATCGTGGCACCGATCCGGTCAGGCTTACAGCGTAAGGAAGCATTGTGAAAGCCATCGTCCAGGACTCGTACGGCGACACCCACCTGCTGCGCCTCGAGGACGTGCCCGACCCGGTCGCGGGGCCGGGTGAGGTGCTGGTGCGGGTCGGAGCCGCCGGTGTCGACCGGGGCACCGTGCACCTGATGACCGGCCGGCCGCTCGCCGCCCGGCTCGCCCTCGGCCTGCGGGCGCCCAAGGACCGCACGCCGGGTCGCGACGTCGCCGGCACCGTCGAGGCGGTCGGGAAGGACGTCAGCGACTACTCCCCGGGGGATGCCGTCTACGGCACGGCCCGCGGCTCCTTCGCCGAGCTCGCCGTCGTGCCCCTCACCAGGCTGGCCCGGCGGCCGCAGAACCTGTCGGTGGAGGAGGCCGCCGCCGTGCCCGTGTCGGCGCTGACCGCGTTGCAGGCCGTGCGCGCCGGCGGGGTGCAGGCGGGCGACCGCGTGCTGGTCATCGGGGCGTCAGGTGGGGTCGGGTCGTATGCCGTGCAGCTCGCCGTCGACCTGGGAGCCCACGTGACCGGCGTCTGCGGGCCGGTCAAGGCCGACCTCGTGCGCGGCCTGGGCGCCGAGCGGGTCGTCGACCACACCACGACGCCGCTCGAGACCCTCGGCGAGCGCTTCGACGTGGTGCTCGACATCGCCGGCCACCGACCCGTGCGGCTGCTGCGCGGCCTGCTCACCGAGCGCGGCTGCCTGGTCATCGTGGGCAGCGAGGACCAGGGCCGGTGGATCGGTGGCCTGCACCGGGCGATGGGGGCGGCACTGCTGTCACCGTTCGTGAAGCAGAAGCTGGTGATGCTGATGGCCTCCGAGGACGGCGGCGACCTGGCCTCGCTCACGGAGGTCATCGAGCGGGGCGGGGTTCGGCCCGCCCTCGAGCGCACCTTCCCGCTGGCGCAGGCCCCCGCGGCCATCGACCACCTCAGCCGCGGTCACGCCCGCGGCAAGGTCGTCGTCACGGTCCCGTGACGCCACGCCCCCAGCTCGGGTGCTCAGGCGCTCGCGAGGGCAGCCGAGCCAGCACCCGACGGGGCCGCCGGCAGTGACTCGAGGAGGTAGGCCACGGCATCCGCCGCCGTCCAGCCCTGCGGGTGGCGCCGGCTCAGCTCCTCCACCCCGGCGAGGTCCTCACCCAGGGTGACCAGCGGTGCCTCGTCGTAACCGTCCTTGCGGTGCTGCCCCAGGCCGATGGTGGCGGTGAGCCCGTTGCACAGGCACTTGCGTCCCTCCGTGTCCTCGGCCGCCCCGCCCTTCTTCACGAACATGTGCACCGGCTCGCCGGCGCAGCGGAAGCCCACCGTGCCGTCGGCCCGCTCGTACGGCTGGCGCAGGTAGGACAGGTCGCACAGCCGCTCGCGTGACTCGTACACCTCGGCCGAGCTCACCGTGCCCTCGAGCTGCACCACCTTGAACGGGAAGCCGGTCGGGCTGGCGCGCGGGTCGTTGCGCACGGTGAGGTCACCGGCCCTCAGCTGCTCGAGCGCGAGGTCGCGCGCGGCATCCGTGAGCCCGGACTCAGCGCACAGGGCGAACAGCGTGCCGACCTGCACGCCGACGGCACCGGCCGCGACAGCGGCGGCGACCTGGTCGGGCGTGCCGTAGGCGCCGGCCATCCAGAACGGCAGGCCGAGGGCGGCCATCTTCGTCACGTCGGCCTCGTCGCGGGCGCCGTAGATCGGCGCCCCGTGCTCGTCGAGCTGCATCTTGCCGCGCGGCGGGGCCGAGTGGCCGCCGGCCGGGGGGCGCTCGACGACGAAGCCGTCGGGGCGGATCTCGGGGTCGCGGTGCAGGTAGGAGGCGAGCTGGTCGAGCGAGACGATCGCGAGGAAGTCGGGCCGGGTGAGCGGCGGCAGGTGGGTGCCCAGCAGGTCGCGCGGGTCGGCCTCGACGAACCGGTGGGTCGTGCTTCCGGCCACGTCGACCGGGATGCGGCCGACCTCGCCGGCCGCGAGGGAGCGCAGCAGCTGCGGCACCTCGCGCGGGATGCCGGCGCCCATCACCACGTAGTCGACGCCGCCGAGCATGGCCCCGAGCAGGGCGGTGGGAGTGGCCAGCTGGATCTTCTCGAGGCAGTTGATGCCGACGACGCCGTCGTGCCCCTCCTTGGCAAGCCACACCTCGGCGAAGTTGCCCACGACGGCGAGCTCCTGGCCGGCGCGGACGGTGGTCAGGGTCAGCTTGGGCAGCGGCTTGTAGGGCGTGTCGGCGCTGCGGCCACCCTCGACGAAGTAGGTGTCGAGCACCCGCTGGGCCATGGCAGCGCTGGGGAAGTGGGCCAGGGCGCGGCGGTAGTGCCCGCCCTCGTCACCGTCCTGGAGGCGGCGGGCCAGCACGGCATCCATCGCGGTGCCCGAGACGACCCCGAGGTGACCGGCGCGCGAGACCTCGCGGGCCAGGCGCCAGCCGGACACGGCCACGCCCATCCCGCCCTGGATGATCGCCGGCCGGGCCCGGGGCGGGGCAACCGGCTCGCGGGGGGCGGTCTCGGCGGGAGTTGGGGCCATGGGTGCCACCTTCGTCTTAGGGCAACCTACGTTCGCGTAGGTTTCGCTACCGTAAGTTACGGTAGCGTAGGTTGCCACCGGCTGTCACCTTGCCCGGTGTCGCCCCTCGAGCCGGCACCGGGTTGCCGGAAGCTGCTCAGGTGTGCACCTCCCGGGGCGGCGGTGCGCTCGGCCGGCTGTGGGCTGCGCGATGTCGCGAGGGGAAGAGCGATGGCCGACGTCGAGCGTCCGCCAGCGCCCGGACTCACAGGTTCGCGAGCCGCATGCCGCCCACGTCGGGTGGCAGCGTGGCACGCATGACCGAGGACAACAGCCGGGGCGCCCGCATGCTCGAGCCGTGGCGCGGTGCCCCCGCCGACGACGTCGACCCGCTGGCGGTCGACCGGCACCACCGCCGCCGCTCGGCGGCCGGCGTCGAGGCCGTCGCCGTGGCCGCCAACCGGGTGAGCGGGCAGATGGGGCCACTCCGCGCGGTCAGCACCCTGCGCCACCTCAACCAGGCGCACGGCTTCGACTGCATGGGCTGCGCGTGGCCCGACCCCGACCCCGAGCACCGCAGCTTCGCGGAGTTCTGCGAGAACGGGGCGAAGGCCGTCGCCGAGGAGGCCACCAGACGCCGCGCCGACCGGGCGTTCTTCGCGGCGCACCGCGTCGACGAGCTGGCCGGCTGGTCGGACTTCCAGCTCGGCCAGCAGGGGCGGATCACCGAGCCGATGGTGCTGCGCGAGGGTGGCACGCACTACGAGCCCATCTCCTGGGACGAGGCGATCTCGCTGGTGGCCACCACCCTGCGCGGCCTCGACGAGCCCGGACAGGCGGCCTTCTACACCAGCGGCCGCGCGTCGAACGAGGCGGCGTTCACCCTCCAGCTGTTCGCGCGCGCCTTCGGCACCAACAACCTGCCGGACTGCTCGAACATGTGCCACGAGTCGACCTCGGTGGCGCTGGCCGAGAGCATCGGCATCGGCAAGGGGTCGGTCAGCCTGCAGGACATCCACGACGCGCGCCTCATCGTCATCGCCGGCCAGAACCCGGGCACCAACCACCCGCGGATGCTCAGTGCCCTGGAGAAGGCCAAGGAGCGTGGGGCCACCATCGTCGCGGTGAACCCGCTGCCCGAGACCGGGCTGATGCGCTTCGACAACCCCCAGACGGTGAAGGGGCTCACCGGCGTCGGGACCGAGCTGGCCGACGAGTACCTGCCGATCCGCCTCAACGGCGACCTCGCACTCTTCCAGGCGATCGGTGCGCTGCTCGTCGAGAAGGGCGCGGTCGACCTCGACTTCGTCGACCGCCACACCACCGGCTACGAGACGTGGCGCGACCACATCTCGCGCCTCGACTGGGATGCCGTGCTGCGCGCCACCGGGCTGCCCCGCCCCCGGATCGAGCGCGTGGCCGAGCTGTTCGCGGCATCCGACCGCACCGTCATCTGCTGGGCGATGGGCATCACCCAGCACCGCAACGCGGTCGCGACGATCAAGGAGATCACCAACGTCGCACTGCTGCAGGGCAACATCGGCAAGCCCGGCGCGGGGCTGTGCCCGGTGCGCGGGCACTCCAACGTGCAGGGCGACCGCACCATGGGCATCTGGGAGAAGCTGCCCGACCACTTCGCCGAGCGGCTGCGGCAGGAGTTCGGCTTCGACCCGCCGCCCGAGCGCGGCCACGACGTGGTCAACACCGTGCGCGCGATGAAGGAGGGGCGGCTGAAGGTGCTGTTCGGGCTGGGTGGCAACTTCGCGGCGGCCACCCCCGACAGCGAGGTGACCCACGACGCGATGCGCTCGCTCGACCTCAACGTGCAGGTGTCGACCAAGCTCAACCGCACCCACGTGCTGCCCGGCCGCACCATGCTGCTGCTGCCGTGCCTGGGCCGCACCGAGAAGGACGTACGGCGGTCGGGCTGGCAGGGCGTGACGGTCGAGGACTCGATGTCGAGCGTCCACCTGTCCGTGGGGCGTAACGAGCCGGCCAGCGAGCACCTGCGTTCCGAACCATGGATCGTCTGCCGTGTCGCGGAGGCCACCTTGGGCTTGCTGCCGGAGGGCTCACGCATCGACTGGGACTCGATGGCCGAGGACTACACGGTGATCCGCCGCCACATCGGTCACGTCGTGCCGGGCTGCGACGCCTACGACGAGAAGGTGAAGCGGCCCGGTGGCTTCGTGCTCCCGCATGCGCCGCGCGACACCCGGACTTTCGAAACGCCGTCCGGGAGAGCCGAGTTCGGGGTGAGCCCGCTGGAGGTCCTCGAGGTGCCCGAGGGTCACCTGCTGCTGCAGACGCTGCGCAGCCACGACCAGTTCAACACCACCATCTACGGCCACGACGACCGCTACCGCGGCCTCGCCGGCGGCCGGCACGTCGTCATGGTGCACCCTGACGACCTCGCCCGGCTCGGCCTCGAGCCGGAGCAGGTCGTCGACGTCGTGTCCGTGTGGGAGGACGGCTCGGAGCGGGTCGCCCGTGACTACCGCGTGGTGCCCTACCCCACCCCGCGAGGCTGTGCCGCCGCCTACTACCCCGAGTGCAACGTGCTCGTGCCCCTCGACGCGGTGGCCGTCGGCAGCAACCAGCCCGCGTCGAAGTCGGTCGTCGTGCGGTTCGAGCCCCCCGGCACCACCACGTCGCACGGCTGCGGCGGCGGTGCCAAGGCCGGCTCCGACCACGCGCACCGCAGCAACGTGCAGCCCACCCACCTCAGCTGAACGTGGATCAGCTGCCCCTGTGGCTGAGGCCGAGGATGTCGGGGCGGCTGCGTCTCAGGCGCGTGGGGCGGCTTGCACCAGCCGCACCGACTCCCCCGGGCGGAGCTGGGCGGCGCGGTCGCAGGCGGATGCCGTGAGCACACCGACCACCGGGTAGCCGCCGGTCACGGGGTGGTCGGCGAGGAAGAGCACCGGCTCCCCGCCCGGTGGCACCTGCACCGCTCCACGCACCATCCCCTCGCTGGGCAGCTCGACGTCACGCCAGGGGGCGGCCCGCTGCACGGGGGAGCCGGCCAGCCGGACCCCAGCCCGGTCGCTGTCCGCGGACACGTCGCGCCGCACCCCGATCAGGCCGCCCAGCCCGGTGGACCAACCGCCGACCCAGGCCGCGCGCGGCCCCGGCAGCACCTCGAGCACCGCCGGCTCGCCGCCGTCCGGAGAGGGGCGCGCCGCGTGGTCGACGGTGGGGAAGTCCCGGCCCGGCGGTCCCACCGGCAGCACGTCACCGACCCGCACCGGCGGCGGCCCGAGCTGCGCCAGGGTGTCGGTCGAGCGCGAGCCCAGCACCGGAGGCACGTCGATGCCCCCACGAACGGTGAGGTAGGTGCGCAGGCCCGTGGCCGGCATCCCGAGGGCGAGGACCGCGCGGTCGGGGACGTCGACGAGGCCGGCGTGGGCGACCGGGCGGCCGTCGACGGTCGCGGGCGCGGGAGCGCCGGTCAGGGCGACGGTGACCCGCCCGTGCGCCCGCAGCGTCAGCCCACCGAGCAGCACCTCGAGGGCGGCGTGGCCGGGGTCGTGACCGACGAGCCGCGCGCCCAACCGGTAGGAGGCGCGGTCGGCAGCGCCCGAGCGGCCCACCCCCACGGCGGCCAGCCCGGGCCGACCGTCGTCCTCGACGAGCACCAGTGGGCCGGTGGCCAGCACCTCGAGCGCGGCACTCATGTCGTCGTCGCCGCGTCGACGAAGCGCACCGTGGTGCCGGGGCCCAGGAGGGCAGGTGGGTCGCGCTCGGCGTCCCAGAGCACGGCGTCGGTGGTGCCGAGCAGCTGCCAGCCGCCGGGCGAGGATCGGGGGTAGACGCCGGAGAACTCCCCGGCCAACCCCACCGACCCCGCCGGCACCGACGGGCGCGGTCGCTCGCGACGGGGGACGTGCAGTCGTGGGTCGCCGCCCACGAGGTAGGCGAACCCGGGCGCGAAACCGCCGAACGCCACCCGCCACGGCATGCTGGTGTGCGCGGCGATGACCTCGGCGGTCGTCAGGCCCGTGAGGGCGGCGATGTCGTCGAGATCGGGGCCGGCATAGCGCACCAGGACCTCGACCTCGTGCGACCTGTCCGCGTTTTCCGGGCTCGGATGGGCCTCAGAACCGTGGGTCGGTCGCAGCGGGTCGGGAAGCCGGCGCACCGCCGTCGCCAGGCGGGGGAGGTCGGCTCCCTCGCGGGTGAGCAGCAGCACCGTGCGGGCCGCGGGCACCACGTCGGTCACGTCGTGCCAGGGCGAGGTGCCCGCCTCGACCGCGGTGCGAATGGCAGCCTCGAGCGCCAGCACGGCAGCGAGGTCGGCGACCTCGAGCAGCAGACCCTCCTCGCCGACCGGCAGCAGCGTGACGTCGAGCCCGCCCGTTGCCGAGGAAGTCGCCGGCCCCGGAGTGTGATCGTGCCCGGTCACGGCCGGGACGCCGCGAACGGCGTGATCGTCACCCCGGCCGCCTCGAGCCGCGCCCGCACCGCACGGGTCAGCTCGACCGCTCCCGGGGTGTCACCGTGCGTGCAGACCGACCGGACCGGCACGGCAATGAGCGTGCCGTCGACGGCCAACAGCGTTCCCTCGGAGGCGATTCGGAGCACCCGCTCAGCGACCTCGGCCGGGTCCGTCAGCAGGGCACGAGGGTGGGAACGGGGCACGAGCCGGCCGTCGGCGGCATACCCGCGGTCGGCGAACGCCTCGGCCACCACCGGCAGCCCGGCCGACTCCGCGACCCGCAGCAGCACCGAACCGGGCTGTCCGAGAAGGGGAAGCGACGCGTCGTAGGCGGCCACGGCATCCACGACGGCCCTGGCCTGTACCTCGTCGACCGCCGCCGTGTTGTAGAGCGCGCCGTGCGGCTTGACGTACGCGACCTGGGTGCCCGCGACCCGGCACATCGCCTCGAGCGCGCCGAGCTGGTAGAGCACGTCGGCGGCGAGGTCGGCGGCATCCATGTCGATGCGGCGGCGACCGAAGCCGGCGAGGTCGCGGTAGCCGACCTGGGCCCCCACGACGACGCCCCGCGCGGCGGCCGCGGCCACGGTGCGGCGGATGGTGGTGGCGTCACCGGCGTGGAAGCCGCAGGCGACGTTGGCGCTGGTGACCACCTCGAGCATCGCCTCGTCGTCGCCGAGCACCCAGGTGCCGAACGACTCACCGAGGTCGGCGTTGAGGTCGATCCGCATGGCCATGCCCCGAACGCTAGTGCGACCGCCCGCCACGCGCCCGTGCCGCCCCAACTTTCCCGCCCGATCCCGGAACCTTGACATGACACCGGAAGCTTCACCATCACAACGGAACGGAAGTGCTGCGATCGTGAAGGTTCCCGCACCGGGCGGGAAAGTCGTGACCACGGGGACGCACGAACCGCCGCCCGGATGCCGGACGGCGGTTCGTGGGGTGCGCCCGAGGGCGCAGAAGGAGGCTTGGGTCAGCCGATGACGGTGATGTTCGCCGCCTGCGGGCCCTTCGCGCCCTGCTGGGTCTCGTACTCGACCTTGGCGTTCTCGTCGAGCGAACGGTAGCCGTTGCTGTTGATCGCCGAGTAGTGGGCGAAGACGTCGGCGGAGCCGTCGTCGGGGGCGATGAAGCCGAAGCCCTTGTCGGCGTTGAACCACTTCACGGTGCCAGTAGCCATAGGAGGCCTTCTTTCTGAGGGAGGAGCACACCCGCCTGTCGGGAGACTCCGCGTTGGTGATGCCTGGAATACCTCTGCTCAGAAAGTGCTCAGTCCCGGCGGGACGTTCTGCGACTACTTCACAACGGAAAGCTCAACAACTGCGGCCAGCGTAGCGGTCGTTCGCCGGGATCGCCGCATCAGGGACGCCCCGATCTCCACAACCGCGAACGGCGGCCGTCGTGGAAGGCGCGCAGCGCGCCGCCACGGGGCACCTACGCTGTCGCCATGAACGAGCCGGATGCCGGTGCCACCCCGGTGCGCGCCGCCGACCACCCGCTGGCCCCGGCGAAGTACGTCGCCCTGACCACCTTCCGCCGCGCCGGAACCCCCGTCACCACGCCGGTGTGGTTCGCGCCCTCGCTCGACGAGCCGGGGTCGTTCGCCGTCATCACCGTCGACGGCACCGGGAAGACCAAGCGGTTGGCGCACACCGGCACCGTGGAGCTGCGGGCGTGCGACGTGCGCGGCAAGGTGGCGCCCGGCACCCCGACGTTCCGTGGCACGGCCCGGGTCGTGCGGGATGCCGCCGGCGTCGCCTCGGTGCGCCGCGCGGTCGTCGCGAAGTACGGGCTGCTCGCCCGGCTGTCCGACCTCACCGACCCGCTGGTCTCGCTGGTGGGCCGCAAGCGAGCGGCTCGGGCCGGCATCCTGGTGGTCGCCGAGCCGACTCCCCGCGAGCCACGACCTGGCCGGGGGTAGCGACCCGGCCATGCCGCTCCCCGCGGTCGGCTCGTTCTCCGCCGCCGGCGGCTCAACCGGGCGCGACGAGGCGGCCGAGTGCGAGCCGAGCCAGCGGGGCGTAGCCCAGGGCGACCGGCCACAGGGCGTGCGTGACCAGCCACGCGCGACTGCCGCCGACGTGACCGGAGCCGGGCCCGGCGGCGACCACGCCGTGGTCGAGGGACACCCGCAGCGGGCCCGATCGCACGCTCCACGACCAGGTGCGGGCAGCGTGGTCGACCGCGTCGATCCGGAACACCGCGACCACCCCGCCGACCCCGGTGACGCGCCCGGTCGTCCCCGGACGCACCACGGCAGCCGGGTAGTCGACCTCGCGCAGGTGTGGGCTCCACGTGGGCCACAAGGCGGGCCGCGTGTAGCGCGCCCACACCTCGTCGGGGGAGGCGGGGCCGGTGGCGGACAGCGGCAGGTCGCCGGAGAGTGCCGTGGAGAGCCGCATGCGCACCAGTGTGTCAACGCCGTCGGCCCAGGTGGCCGCGGCACACGGTTGGAGGATGGTGGCGAGGCTCCCGGCGATACTGGCCACGTGAGCGCGCTGCCGGACGACTTCGAGGAGTTCGTCGAGGCGCGCTGGCACGAGCTGTACGCGGTCGCCACGGTCACCACGGGGGACGCGAGCGCTGCCGCTCGCGCCACGGCATCCGCGCTGTCAGCGCTGGCCCGGCGCTGGGGCGAGACCACCGACTCCGGGGCGCCGACGCAGGCCGCCCGGGTCGAGGTGCTCAGGGCGGCGCTGTCGACCGCCGAGGATGCTGCCGCGCCGGCCCGCGGTGACCCCGCGCCGGATCACCGGGTCGGCAACGACCGGGCCGAGGACCGGGTCGAGGACCGGCGCGACGACGAGCACATCCGGGCCGTGCTCAGGGCAGCCCTGGCCCAGGCTCCCCCGACCGCCCGCGCCGCCCTCGCCGTGCGGCAGTGGTGGGCCGAGGAGCCAACCGTCGTCGCCACGGCCGCCCGCACGGAGCTCGCCTCGGTGCGGTCCCAGCTCGTCGCCCTGGAGCACCGCCTGGCCGCTGCGCACGCCGCTGCCGTCGGCCGCGACGAGCACGAGCTCACCTGGGCGCTGCCGGGTGCTGTGGCCGACGCCCTGGAGCACGCGGTCGACGCCGCACCGGTCGCCGACCCGGTCGGCCTCGTCAGCGCCGCGGCCGGCCGTGCCACCCGGCGTCGCCGCACCCGCACCGCGGTCATGGGAGTCGCACTCGCCCTCGCGGTGGGGGCCGCCACCGCCCTGGCCTGGCCCGGTGCCGGCAGTCGCTCCGTCACCGCCGAGCGGTCCGTCCCGGGGCGCGACGACCCCAGCTGGGATGCCGTGAGCAGCTGGGGTGCGCGGGGCACCCTCGTCGCCGACCCCACCGTGGCGTCGATCGCCACCGACGCGCGCCGGGCCGACCCCACGGCGAGGCTGCTCTACGCCGGGCCGGTCGGCGACACCCTCGTGATGGTCATGACCGGCGCCACCCCGGGAGACCCCACCATCCCGGCCGGAGTACCGGGCCCCGCACTCGGGGAGGGCTTCGACGGCGAGCAGTCCTTCCTGCGGCTGTGGACGGCCGCCGCGCCGCTCGGGCCGGCGTCGCTGGTACCCGCCGCGATCGGCGGTGACCCCACGACCCGCACGTCCGGGCTGGTCGCCCTGAGCGTCGACCAGCACACGGCGGGCACTCCCCCCACGCTGCTCGTCCTCACCCGTCCCAGCGTCACCGACGCCTTCGTCATCACCGGTGCCCTGCCACAGCCGGACGGCAGCGTGCGCCCCGTGGTCGCGAGCCTCCAGGTCGTCGACGGCGTCGCCACCTATGCCCCGACCAGGGTCGGCTACACCCCGCAGGTCGCCGTCGAGGGCTACCGCGGTCCTCCCGCCGGTGCGTTGAGCAACTCCTTCCTGCTGCCCCCGAGCGGGTCGGCGGACCAGCTGGCGGTGGCGCAGCGCATCCTGGTGTCGGGCGTGACCGGGAACCGGCCCGACAGCCTCGAGACGACGTCGGTTCTGGAGGCGGCGGTGCCCGCGTCGGCGGTCGACCCGGACTACGTGGGCACCTACCCCGACTTCGTCGGCACCCGCCCCCAGCAGCTGCGCGTCACCGTGGTCACCACCACGACCCGCGACGGAGCCCGGGTGCGCACCACCCGCCTGGCCGGCTCGACGCAGGACGCACCGTGGACCTACCTCGAGCGGCTCGCCGCCGTGCCCGCCACCGACCCGCACGCCCTGCTCCTCCTGCCCAGCGGCAGGACTCCCGGCTTCGTGGCGATCGCCCCCGACGGCGCCGTGGCCGAGCTCGTGACGGTAGAGGGCCGGGTGCGCGACAGTGCCACGATCCACAACGGCCTGGCCACGCTGACCTCGGCGGAGGATCCGCAGGGCACCTCCTTCCGGCTGCGGGTGCGGGCTCCCGACGGCCACGTCGTCTACGACCAGGTGCCCCCACAGCCGGTCGAGCTGCTCGACGGCGGCGCGGTGGCCGACTGAGCGCGACCCCGCGCCGAGCCGTCGGCCGGCGGCCGTACCCGAGGTGACCAATTGGTCGATCTGACACCGCTCGTCCGAGCTTTGTCGAAGGTTCTGGCGACCCGGACCCGCAGGGGTAGCGTTGGGACGTGAGCCTGCTCCGCACCGACCGGTCCTGGCGCGAAGAGGTGCGCCACCGCGTGCCCGTGCGCTACCTGCCCCAGACGACCCCCGACCACCTGCGTGGCACCTGGCGCGACGCCAAGCCCGCCCGCATCGAGGCGTCGCTGGCCGCCGCCCTGCGCCGCCCCACGCACGGCTGGCTGGTCGCCGCGGCATCCGCCGACGTGCCGGCCGGGCGCACCCTGCTGCGCACCGTGGCCGGGCGGGAGGTCGTGCTCTGGCGCGGCGCCGACGGATCCGCCCACGCTGGCCCCGGCGCCTGTCCCCACCTCGGCGCCCGGCTCGACGCCTGCGACGTGGTCGACGGCACGGTGCTGTGCCGGTGGCACGGGATGCCGCTCGACGGCGACCAGCCCGCGTGGCGCACCTTCGCGGCGTACGACGACGGCATCCTGTTCTGGGTGCGCGTCGGCCCGGTCGAGGCCGGCGTCGAGCCCACCGACCGCCCGGTGCTCGCGACCCGGCCGCCGCTCGAGGAGTCGCTCGCCTCGGTCGTCTCGCTGCCCACCGACTGCGAGCCGCGCGACATCGTGCAGAACCGGCTCGACCCGTGGCACGGGGCCTGGCTGCACCCCTACGCGTTCAGCGACCTCACCGTCGACGACGACGCCTCCACCGACGACCTGCTCGTGCTCGACGTCGCCTACCGCCTCGGCCGCTACTTCGCCGTGCCGGTGCGGGCCGAGTTCGCCTGCCCCGACTCGCACACCATCGTCATGACGATCACCGGCGGCGAGGGCACCGGCAGCGTCGTCGAGACCCACGCCACCCCCCTCACCACGCCCGGCACGCACCCCGCGCGCACGGTGATGACCGAGGCGGTGGTGGCGACGAGCGACCGGTTCGGCTTCCGGGTGGCGCGCGGTCTCGCCCCCCTCGTCACCCTGGGGATGCGGGCGTCGGCGACCCAGCTGTGGGCCGACGACCTCGTCTACGCCGCGCGGCTCTACGAGCTGCGCCGCGCTGCCGCCCAGTGATAGCCAGCACGGCCGAGCACGTGATGCGCCCCTAGCTCGCGCCCGCCCGCTTGGACCGGTAGGCGCGGATGCCGCGCCGCGCCCACCGGGGCACCGGTCCGAGTCGCGAGCCCATCGGCACCGACCAGACGCCGTGCCCGCGCTCGCCCCAGCCGGTGAGCAGCCGGTCGGCCGCCAGGAAGCCGGTCGTCGCGGCCCGCTCCATCAGCGCGACCGGCAGGTCGCACCGCACGCAGTCACCGGCGAGCAGCAGCCGACGGTCGGGGGTGCGCACGCCCGGGCGCGACCGCCACGGCTCGAGCCCCACGAGCACGCAGTCGGCCTGGACCAGCCACTCGTCGTGCACGATCTCGAGTGTCGCGGTCTCGGGGTAGACCCGGTGCAGCTCGCTGAGCATCCGCTGGCGCAGGTCGACCTCGGCGGTGCCCTCGGGCAGCGCGTAGGCGTGCAGCTCGACGACCGATCCGCCGTGGGCCCGGCTCCAGCGGGTGGCGTGCCCCTCGAACCGCTCGAGCACCGAGATGTTGTCCAGCGGCCCGTAGCCGCTCGTGCCGAGGAAGGGCGGGCGCTCCGGCGCGACCTTCCCCGACAGCCAGAGCCGCCAGACCGCGAACGACGGCGCCGACCGGATGCCGGCCACGGACTCCCGCCACGCCGCACCCGCCGCGCCGTCGCCACCCAGGCCCGGCGACGCGGCGACCACGCGGCGCAGGCCCACCGGGTCGAGTGCCAGCACGACGGCATCCGCCTCGAGCCAGTCCTGGCCGTCGTCGCCCGGGATGCCGTGCAGCACCGACAACCCCTCACGAAGCTCGCCGAGCTCGCTGAGCTCGGTCACCGAGCGCACCTCGCGGCCGGTCATGATCCGCACGCCCAGCCGCCCCAGGTGAAGGCCCAGCGGGCCCCACAGGGTGGCGTCGTAGTCGTCGCGCGGCACGTCGAAGAGCAGGCCCTCGGCGGAGCCGACGAAGTACATGTGGAACATGGCCACGAGCTCGGCGCCGGAGAACTCGCGCGGGTCGGCGAAGAAGCTGCGGGCGAACACCTCCAGTGCCAGGTGGCGGGCGGCCTCGGGGAAGCGCAGCTCGTCGAGCACGTCGGCAGCGCTCTTCCCGTCCAGCGCGGCGTAGGTGGCCGGGAAGTCGACGTCGAGCAGCCCGAGCGCGGCGTCGACGTCGACGGCGGCCAGACCCTTGAGGTCGAAGCTCGGGCTGCGGGCCACGAACGCCGCCAGGTTCCACGGCGGGGTTCGGGGGATGTCGGAGAACGAGTCGCGCCCACCGCCGTCGCGCACCAGGGGGTAGTCGTCGAGGGGCTGCAGCCGCTCCAGGGTGGGGTCGGTGCGGCGCAGCACCGAGCGCAGGTTGTAGTACTGGCGGAAGAACGCGTGGAACCCGCGGCTCATCTCGCCCTGCTCGCCGTCGGCCAGCTCGACCGGCCACGACCGCACCCGGCCACCGAGCCGCTCCTCGCGCTCGAGCAGCGTGACCTGCACGCCCCGCTCGGCCAGTGCCAACGCGGCGGTGAGCCCCGCGATGCCGCCGCCCACCACGACGACGTGCCGAGCGGAAGCCGGAACGCGCGCGGCATCCATGAGCGCCAGTGGCGCGGGCGGCGGGTGGAACACGGCCCGACGGTCGAGGCCGGGCGTCCATCGCCGGGTGCGTCCGATCACGACGGGGCCGACCCGACGACGGTGTGCACCAGGCCGTGCTGCCACCCCGGGTAGGACCGGTGCCGCACTCCGACGAGCCCCGCGGACAGCAGCCGCTCGCAGATGCGCTGCACCGAGTCGAAGTCGCGCACGCTGGTGTAGAGGTAGCGGTGCAGCGGCACGTCGGAGCCCTTCAGCACGGCCAGCGGGATGATGATGCCGTGGCAGACGGCGGCCCAGAGCACCTTGGCGCGGGTGTTGCCGGCCACCGAGTAGTCGTGCAGCACGAAGCTGCCACCAGGGCGCAGCACCCGCGCCACCTCGCGCACCAGGCGTGCACGGTCGGGCACGTTGCGCAGCAGGTAGGCCGCGAGCACGCCGTCGACCGAGCCGCCCGGCAGCGACTCGAGGTGGGCGACGGCATCGGACACCACGAGGGTCACGCTCGGGGGCCACTTCTTGGCGCGGGCCTGCCCGACCATCCCCCCGGAGGCGTCGACCCCGATGACCGACAGCAGGCCGGCCGCGCCACCACGGGCCGCCCACGCGTCGAGCAGTGCGCGGGTCGAGGCACCCGAGCCGCAGCCGAGGTCGAGCACCTGCAGCGGTGCGCCCTCGTGCGTCGGGAGCCGCTCGACGAGCGCCTCGGCGGCGGTGCGCAGCTGGTCGTGGTAGCCCGGGGAGAGGGCCACCATGGCGTCGTAGGTCGGGGCGGCGCGGTCGAACGCGTCAGCGAGCACCCACTCCTCGCGGTGTGGCGCGTCGGTCACGGTGCCTCCTGGGTGGTCGGTCGGTTCAGCCGGCCGCTGTCGTCGGTGGTGGGGGTGGTGGCTGGGGTGCCGGTGGCGTCGAGGTGGGCGACCCCGTCCGGGTGATCGCCCCGGTCAGCCCGGTCGGCCCGGTCATCGTGGTCGACCGGGTCGGCTCTGTCGCCTTGGCGCACCCACAGCAACAGGGTCAGGGTGATCATGGAGAAGCCGAACAGGTAGTCCTCGACCGGGATGTCCCAGGGGATGCGCACCCCGGTGATCTGCCCCTCGTCGTAGATGACGATCGGCGCCGACAGCTTGGTCAGCCAGCCGTCGACGAGCACGTGGAAGAAGTAGACGATCGCCATGGCGATCCAGTACTGGCCCTTGCGGAAGATGCCGGTGCGGAACCAGAAGAGCTCGACGGCAACGGTTCCCACGACCGACAGCACGGAGAGCACCGTGTACTCAGGCATCGCGCTCCCGCCACTGCCGCCACCAGCCGAGCACGGTGCCGACCGCCTCGTAGGTGAGCAGCGCACAGATCGGGATGACGACGAAGAAGACGACCTCCTCGAGCGGCACCTCGAACGGGACGTGGATGCCGGTCGTGTACTGCGCGCTGTACGACCAGTGCCCACGCACGATGCCGACGACGTCCCAGACCAGGAAGATCGCCAGCACCGGCAGCAGCGACAGCAGCAGCCGCCGGGGCCGGCGGTAGACCCGGGCGCGGAGCAGGAACTCCAGCGGCAGGGTGATCAGCAGGCAGCCCGCCATGAGCAGGAGGTACTGGAAGCGGTCGTCCACGGTGCCGCCTCACGCCGCCTCGGCGTCGGGGCCCAGCTCTGCGGCGGGGGGCAGCTCGGTGCGCAGGCCGGCAGGCCAGCCGAGCGGGTCGGGGCCGAGGGCGTCGAGCAGCGGCACCTGCTCGGTGCACCAGGGCGACACGGTGCGCTCGCCGGAGAGCACCTCGCGACGGAACTGCTCCCACGGCACCCACTGCGCGTCGTCGACCTCCTGGGGGTCGGCCACCAGCGCGTCGTCGTCGACGAACCCGAGGAACACCGGGCACAGCTCGTGCTCGACGAGCCCGTTCATCACCGCCCGGTAGCGGAAGTCGGGCAGCACGAGGCGCAGGCTGCGCACCTCGACCCCGAGCTCGCTGCGGGCCCGGCGGCGCACCGCCTCGGCGAGGTCCTCGCCGGGCTTGGGGTGCCCGCAGACGGTGTTGGTGACCACGCCGGGGAAGCTCGGCTTGCTGGCCGCGCGCGTCGTCACCAGCAACCGCCCGGCCGGGTCGACGACGTAGCAGGAGAAGGCGAGGTGCAGCGGGGTGTCGTCGTGGTGCACGACCGACTTCGGGGCCCGGCCCACCGGTGAGCCGGCGTCGTCGAGCAGGACGACGTCGTCGTCTGACACCCAGGCGCCGACGTGGGGGCCGCGAGCGGCCCGGTCGGCGCGCACCAGCCGCATCGGTTCGCGGGACACCACCATCCGGGCGGCCAGGGCGGCCTTGGCCGGGGTGGGCACCCTGACCCGGGAGTCGAAGACGTCGTAGTCGGCACGCTCGATGCGCTCGAGGATGCGCGCGTAGAGCACCCGGGCGGTCGCCACGCACCGCCGCGAGGCGCCCGGCAGGGCCGGCAGGCCGTCGTCGGCCTCGCGGTAGAGCCGGCGGTTCCGCTCGATCTCGAAGGCCATCAGTGCGCGCCACTGCGGGGTCACGACCCGCGCGTGCGGGTCGGCACCGAAACGCCGCAGGTCCTCCTGGGGCAGGTAGACCCGACCGCGGTCGAGATCCTCCCCGACGTCGCGCAGGAAGTTGGTGAGCTGGAAGGCTAGCCCGAGGGCGCGGGCCGGCGCGACGGCATCCGTGCCGGGTCGCAGCACCGGCAGCATCATCTCGCCGATGACCGCCGCGCTGCCGTCCATGTAGCCCAGCAGGTCGCCCCAGGTCTCGTAGGTGCGGCGGGTGAGGTCA
>JBJMHU010000124.1:0-12941 GCA_045807225.1 Ornithinibacter sp.
GTGGAGGTCGACGAGGTCGAGCGCGCCGTCCGGCGGCTGGAGATCGAGGAGATGGCCCTGGCCAAGGAGGACGACGAGTCGTCCATGGCCCGGCTGGACGCGCTGCGCGCCGACCTCGCCGACCGCCGTCAGCAGCTGGACGAGCTGACCGCCCGCTGGCAGCAGGACAAGGGCGCCATCGTCCGGATCCAGCAGGCCAAGGAGGAGCTCGAGCGGCTGCGGCTGGAGGCCGACCGCGCCGAGCGGGACGGCGACCTCGCCCACGTCGCCGAGCTCCGCTACGGCCGGCTGCCGCAGCTGGAGAAGGCGCTGACCGAGGCCGAGGCGTCGGTGGAGACCGGCGACTCCATGCTCAAGGAGGAGGTCGGCCCCGACGACATCGCCGAGGTCGTGCAGGCCTGGACCGGCATCCCGGCCGGCCGGCTGCTCGAGGGCGAGACGCAGAAGCTGCTGCGGATGGAGGACGAGCTCGCCAAGCGCGTCGTCGGCCAGCCCGACGCCGTGCGCGCCGTGGCCGACGCCGTCCGCCGTGCCCGCTCGGGCGTCTCGGACCCCGACCGCCCGACCGGCTCCTTCCTGTTCCTCGGGCCGACCGGTGTCGGCAAGACGGAGCTGGCCAAGGCGCTGGCGGAGTTCCTCTTCGACGACGAGCGGGCGATCGTCCGCATCGACATGAGCGAGTACTCCGAGAAGCACTCGGTGGCCCGCCTGGTCGGTGCCCCGCCCGGTTACGTGGGCTACGAGGCCGGCGGTCAGCTCACCGAGGCGGTGCGCCGCCGTCCCTACACGGTGGTGCTGCTCGACGAGGTGGAGAAGGCCCATCCCGACGTCTTCGACGTGCTGCTCCAGGTGCTCGACGACGGGCGGCTCACCGACGGGCAGGGCCGCACGGTCGACTTCCGCAACGTCATCCTGGTGATGACCTCGAACCTCGGCTCGCAGTACCTCGTCGACCCGCTGCTCGAGCCGGGGGACAAGCGCGAGGCCGTGATGGCCGCCGTGCGGCAGGCGTTCAAGCCAGAGTTCCTCAACCGGCTCGACGAGGTGGTCGTGTTCGACCCGCTGTCGACCGACGAGCTGGCCCGCATCGTCGACCTGCAGGTGCGTGCCCTGGCGACCCGGCTGCACGACCGTCGGATCAGCCTCGAGGTGACCGACACCGCCAAGGCCTGGCTGGCCGAGCAGGGCTACGACCCGGCCTACGGTGCCCGGCCGCTGCGCCGCCTGGTGCAGCGCGAGATCGGCGACCGGCTGGCCCGGGCGCTGCTCGCCGGCGACGTCCGCGACGGCGACACCGTGGTGGTGGACCTCGGCGAGGCCGGCCTCTTCCTGCGTTGAGTCACCCAGGAGCGTCGTCAGATCGACCAACAGGTCAATCCGACGACGCTCTGTCGGGCGCTGTGGTGTCGCCAGATCGACCAACAGGTCAATCTCAGCACGTCCCTCGGGTGCTGTGGTGTCGCCAGATCGACCAATAGGTCGATGTCAACACGGGTGAGTGGCTGCCTGGGGTTCCGGCATCCGACTGATTGCGGATCGCCCACCGCTGGTCGGCGCGCTGATCGTGGATCTGCCCTCCACCGGCGCTCTGGAGCGGGTGCCGGGGTGGGCGATCCGCGAGATGTCGGGGATGGGGGTGCGGTTACTGTTGCCGCCATGCGCCGACGCCCCGCTCCTGTGCTGCGCCGACGCACAACCCCTCCTCTACGCAGGCGCCGACGGGTGCCCGCCATCGCGGGTTCCCTCGCCCTCGGGGTGGTGCTCGCGCTCGCGGGCTGCTCCGGTGACGAGCCGCAGGCCCCGGCGCAGAGCCCGACGGAGCAGCTGACCGCCGCGAAGCAGGCCTTCGACGCCGCCAAGACGGTGCAGCTCGACCTGTCCAGCCGCGACGTGCCGCCGCGCCAGAACGGGGTGACCGCCGCCAAGGGGGCCGGCGTCATCAGCCCCACCGAGCCGAAGTTCCAGGGCACGATCACCGGCACCATCAAGGGGCTCGCCGGCACCATCGACGTCATCGCGATCGGTGAGACGGCCTACCTGAAGTTCTTCACGCCGGACTACAAGAAGACCGACCTGAGCACCCTCAACGCCCCGAACCCGGCGATGTTCTTCGACCCGGCGACCGGCATCTCCGCGCTCCTGCCGCAGACCGTGAACCCCACGGCAGACGGCCAGACCCGTTCCGGCCAGGAGGTGCTGACCAGGATCAGCGGCACCCTCCCCGGCTCGACCGTCGAGGACCTGTTCCACCTCAGCGACGGCACCGGAACCTTCGACGTCAGCTATGGCATCACCGACTCCGACCAGCTGCGCACCGCGACCCTGAAGGGGCCGTTCTTCCCCGGGGTCGAGGCGACCTACGTGCTGGTGCTCACCAAGTACGGGGCACCCGTTGAGATCACCCGCCCCTAGGGCGCTGCTCACGACGGCTGCCATCGCCGTCTCCCTCGCCGCCGCGGACACCTACGTCGTGGTGCTGGCCCTGACCGACATGATGCGTGGGGTCGGGGTCACCATCGACGCGCTGCAACGGGCGGCGCCGATCATCTCCGGCTTCCTGCTCGGCTACGTGGCGGTGCTGCCGCTCATCGGCCGGGTCGCCGACCTCGTCGACCGGCAGAGGGTCCTCCTCGCCTGCCTAGGGGTGTTCGTCGCCGGCTCGGCCGTCACCGCGCTGGCCACCGACCTGCCGGTGCTGGTCACCGGCCGGGTGGTGCAGGGCGTCGGCGGCGGCGGCTTGGTGCCGGCCACCTTGGCCATCGTCGCCCAGCTCTGGCCCGCCGACCGACGGGGCGTGCCCCTGGGTGTCGTCGGCGCCGTGCAGGAGCTCGGCTCGGTGCTCGGGCCCGTCCTGGGCGCCCTCGTGCTCGTGGTGGCCGACTGGCGGGCCATCTTCTGGCTCAACGCGTTCCTCGGCATGCTGCTCGCCGCCGCCGTCGTCGTGACCGGTGGAGGCAGCATCCCCCGGCCCAGCCCCGTCGTCGTAGCGCTGTCAGCGGTAGCGGCGGTCACCGGCTGGCTGACCCTGGCTGCCCCCGACGCCCTCGTCACCAGCGTCTCGCTCGGGCTGCCGTTCGTCCCCTTCGGGGAGTCGACGTCGCGCCTGGCCACCCCGATCGGGGTCGTCGCCGGGATCTTCCTGCTCGCCGCGTTGGCGGTCGGCGGTCGGGGTGCGTGGCCGCTGCTGCGCCGCGCCGACCTGCTCGGTGCCCTGCTGCTCGGCGGTGCCCTGGGCTGCGTCGTGCTCACCTTCGCGGCTTCCGAACCGGCCACCGAGGTCGTGGGCCCCCTCGGTGTCGCGCTGCTGCCAGTGGCCGTGCTGCTCGCCGCGCTGTATGCGGTGCACCACCGCCGTGCGGCCTCGCCGCTGGTGCCGCGTGGTCTGGTCCGCGGCGTTCTGGTGTGGGCCCTCGTGGTCTCGCTGCTCGTCGGAGTCGCGCTCGTCGCGGTGGTCGTCGACGTGCCGCTGCTCGCCCACATCGTCGAGGGGGCGAGCCAGACCGAGGCGGCCCTGGTGCTGGTGCGCTTCCTCCTCGCCGTGCCGGTCGGTGCGCTGGCGGGCGGCTGGGCGCTGCGCCGGCTGGGCAACGGCGTCGTCGCCGCCGGCGGCCTGTTCCTGACCACCGTGGGACTCGCGGTCATGAGCACGTGGGGGCGGGGGTCGCTCAACCAGGTCTCGGCCACCCTGGTGCTGGCCCTGGCCGGCCTCGGCATCGGGCTCGCCCTCGCCCCGGTCAACGACGCCGCGCTGGCGCAGGCGACGAGTGACACCAGCGGCACGGCATCCGCGCTGGTGGTGGTGGCGCGGATGGTGGGCATGGTCGTGGGCATCGCGCTCCTCACCGCCATCGGCCTGCACCAGTACTACGGACTGGTCGCCACCCTGCCCGACCCCACCGACACCGAGGCGCTCAAGGGTGCCGCCGTGGTTCAGGTGGCCTGGGTGTTCCGCGGCGCTGCGGTGGCGGCCGGCCTGGGTGCGCTCGCCGCGCTGGCCCTCGGCCTGCGCCGACGCACCGGCGAGCACGCCACGACCTTCGGCCTCTGACGCGGCGCGACCCGGGAGAACCGGGGCCCGAGGGCCGACGAGGGATGGCTCGTGGCTCTTCGACAGCGGTCGGCGCGACCACTGGCCATCTCTCGCCCGGACGGCAGGCCCCATCCACCGCATCCAGCGCGGGCCGCCGGGTAGCGTCGCCGGCATGGCGACCACTGCTGACCTCCTCCTCGACCTGCTCGGCCGCGTGCGCGACACCGCGCGCACGGTGCTCGACGACACCCCCGAGGACCGCCTCGGCACCCCGCCGGCCCCGGGCACGAACACCATCGCCTGGCTGGTCTGGCACCTCAGCCGGGGGCTCGACGCCCAGGTCGCCGGCGCACTGGGCCGCGATGCGGTGTGGGAGACCGGCGGTTGGCGCGAGCGTTTCGCCCTGCCGCTGCCGGCCGGCGCCCACGGCTACGGCATGTCCTACGACGAGGTGCTGTCGGTCCGGGCCTCCACCGAGCAGCTGCGCGGCTACCTCGACGCCGCGTGCGACGCCGCCGCGGAGGCGATGCGCGGCGTCACCGACAAAGACCTCGACCGGGTCGTCGACGAGCACTGGGACCCGCCGGTCACCCTCGCCGTGCGGCTCGTCAGCATCCTCAATGACGCCACCCAGCACGCGGGCCAGGCCGCCTACGCGAGCGGCATCCTCAGCCGGCGCTGAGCGAGTCGCCGATCGCGTGGGCGACGACGTCGGGTGCCTCGTAGGTGAGCATGTGCCCGAGCCCGGGCAGCACGGTCAGCTGCGCACCGCGGATGCCGTCGGCCAGGGCCCGCGCATGGCTCACCGGGGTGAGCCGGTCGGCGGTGCCGACGAGCACCCGGGTGGGGACGGCGCCGAGGTGCTGCAGGGCCTCGGTCTCGTCGTGCTGCTGCAGGGCCAGGAAGTAGCGCCCCAGCGTCGGTAGCGAGGTGTGCCGGACGAGCGTCACCCCGGGCACCACCGTCTCGCGCGCCGCGCCACGCCCGTAGAGGAGCCGGGTCTGGGCGCGGGTCGACATGAGCCGGCCGGGCGCCACCCGGGGAGCGAGGGCCGAGGCCCGCATGACCGCCCGCTCGAGGGGCAACCGCAGCCGGTCCTCGCCGACCTTGGCCGAGGTCGCCACGAACACCACCCCACGCACCCGGGCCGCGAGCTCGTCGGCGTGGTCGGCGGCCCACGCCATGATCGTCATGCCGCCCATCGAGTGCCCCGCCAGCACCAGCGGGCCGGTCGGCGCCAGCGCGGTCAGCACCCGGTGCAACACCTCTCCGAGCTCGTGCACCGTCGGGGCGCGCGACTCGGGCGTCGACAGGCCGTGCCCGGGCTGGTCGAACGCCACGACCCGCACCCCGAACCGCGCCCGGAGCAGCTCGACGACCGGCAGCCAGCTCTCGTGGCTGAGGGTCCAGCCGTGGGCCAGCACGACGGTGACCCCGTCGGCCACGGTGCCGGTCGCCGCCGGACCGGCCGGCCACTCGACGACATGCACATCGGTGCCGGCGCCGAGCCGGACCCGGTGCCGCACCGCGCCGCCCGGGAGCCGAGCAGCCCGGGAAGCAGCCCGGCGAGCGGTGGTGCGTGACGGCATCCGCTCAGTCCCTCAGCTGCACGACGACGGGCGCGTGGTCGCTGGCGCCGGCGCCCTTGCGCTCCTCGCGGTCGATCGCGGCCCCGGCGACGCGCGCCGCGAACGACGGTGAGCCGAGCACGAAGTCGATGCGCATGCCGCGGCGCTTCTGGAAGGCGAGCCGCTGGTAGTCCCAGTAGGTGTAGACCCCGGGACCGGGCGTGTGCGGGCGCACGACGTCGACGAACCCGGCATCCAGGAAGGCGTTGAAGGCGGCGCGCTCGCCGGGGGAGACGTGGCTCTTGTCGAGGTAGTACTCCATCGACCACACGTCGTCGTCCTGCGGCGCGATGTTCCAGTCGCCGCACAGCGCCACCGGGGTGCCGTCGGCCGCCCACTCGGTGGCCCGCTCGCGCAGCCGCGCCAGCCAGTCGAGCTTGTAGGCCATGTGGGGGTCGCCGAGCGCGCGGCCGTTGGGCACGTAGACCGACCAGAGCCGGATGCCGTTGCACGTCGCCCCGATCGACCGCGCCTCGGCCGCCAGCGGATCACCCCAACCGGGGTCGCCGTCGAAGCCGACCCGCACGTCGGCCAGGCCCACCCGCGACAGGATCGCGACGCCGTTCCACTGGTTGGTGCCGTGATGGGCGACCTCGTAGCCGAGTGCCCCCAGCCGGTCGTGCGGGAACTGCTCCTCCTTGGCCTTGGTCTCCTGCATCAGCAGCACGTCGACGTCGGTGCGGGCCAGCCACGCCTCCACGCGGTCGATGCGGGAGCGGATCGAGTTGACGTTCCAGGTGGCGATACGCACCTCCTCACCCTACCCACGGGTACGGCCGTCACCGCGGCGGCGGCAACCGGCATACAGTGCCTCCACCATGAGCACCGCACTCGTCACCGGCGCCTCCGCCGGCATCGGCCGCGCCTTCGCAGAGCGCCTCGCCCGCGAGGGCACCGACCTCGTCCTCGTGGCCCGCGACCGCGTGCGCCTCGAGGAGCTGGCTGCCGGGTTGCGCACGCGCCACGGGGTCGCCGTCGAGGTGCTGGCGGCCGACCTGTCCGACCGGGCGTCGACCTCGCTGGTGTGTGCCCGGCTCGAGGACGACCTGCGCCCGGTCGACCTGCTGGTCAACAACGCCGGGTTCGGCCTCGACGGCTCGTTCCTCGACAACGACCTCGCCGACGAGGAGGCCGGGCTCGACCTCATGGTCCGTGCCGTCATGCTCACCTGCCATGCGGCCGGACGGGCGATGCGCCAGCGGGGCCGCGGCGCCATCCTCAACGTCTCGTCCGTCGCCTCGTTCATCGCCAACGGCAGCTACTCCGCGGAGAAGGCCTTCGTCACCGTGTTCACCGAGGGCCTGGCCGGTGAGCTGGCGGGCACCGGCGTCACGGCCACCGCGCTGTGCCCGGGGTTCACCCGCACGGAGTTCCACGCGCGCGCCGGCATCCACATCTCGGCCCTGCCCGAGTCGCTGTGGCTCGACGCCGACGACGTCGTGCAGCAGGCGCTCACCGACGTCGCCCGGGGCAAGGTGGTCTCGGTGCCCGGCCTGCAGTGGAAGGTCATCACGGCCGGCGTGCGGGTGCTGCCCCGCCCGCTGCTGCGCGGTGGCACCCTGCGCCGGCTCGACCGGTTCCGGCGCCCCCACACGTCGGCGTCGTAGCGGCGCCCGCCGCCCTTCCCGGGTATCAGGGCCCCATCGGCGGCGCTCCTTGCCGGTGACCCGCGGCGTGCGCGGGCAACTTCCGTGAAGGAGCACCGCCATGGCCTCGGTCAGCTGGAAAGTCCTGTCCACCTTCGTGAAGGTTCCACCCCAGGCGTGGGACTTCATCGTCCCGCACGGGCCGGTCAGTGCCCGCGCGGTCAACCGCCGTGGGGATGCCGTGTCGCTCAACCCCCAGCCGCTGCCGCCGGTCGAGGCGGTCGTCGGGGCGCAGCTGCTCGAGAACGTGCTGGTCTCCGCCATCATCGTCGTCGGCGGCAGGGACGCCGGTGAGGGAGCCGGTGCGCTGCGGGCCGAGATCGACGACTGGTGCGGCACCGGCTGGCCGCGCAAGTGGCCGCGGCCGAAGCCCCCGAAGGGCTGGGACGACGCCCAGGTGTTCGCGGGTGCGGCGCTGGCCGCCGCCGGGCTGGCCGCGCAGTACGACCACTCCCCGCAGATGCAGGAGGCGCTCGGCGCCGCCGCCGAGCAGCTGGCCGAAGCCGCGGCGACGCACTGACACCGCCCGCCGCACGGGCGGTCGAACCCCCTCGTCAGGCTCGGCGACCCGGCCTACCATCGGACGATGGTTCCGGGCGCCGAGCCTGAGGTGCTGCGCGAGTACCGGCACCTCCTGCGCACCGCCTCCTCCGACTGGCAGGAGACGGCGCACCGGCACGCGCTCTGGGCGCTCGGGCCGCAGGGGCGCGGGTGGCTTCTCGTCGAGCTGCAGCGGTTGCTGCTGTCGGGCACCCGGCTGGGGAGCGACGACGTGCACGCCCTGGCCCGGCTCGTCGTGCTGGCCGAGCGGCGCAGTCCCCGCATCCTGCTCGACGGGCTGCCCCACCACCTGCGCGACGACCTCGCGGCGGCCGTGGTCGGCAGCCCGGTCGGCCGGATGCTGCGGGCCGGCATCGACGTGTGGGACGGGCACGACCCCGACCCCCGGCCCACCCCGCCGCCCGACCCCGACCACCATCAGCGGTGGTTCGAGCAGCGCGCCACGCCCGGGTCAGCCGGAGACCTGTCGGTGTTCCTGCACCCCTACCGCCGTCCGCACCGCTGACCGGCGCCGACCGAGCACGGCATACGGTAGGCGCGTGACCGACATCGCCGCCGACCGCGCCCGCCTGCTCGAGATCGTCCGCGCCAAGGCGATCGTGCACGGCCGGGTGACCCTGTCCTCCGGCAAGGAGGCCGACTACTACGTCGACCTGCGGCGCATCACGCTCGACGGCGAGGCTGCGCCGCTGGTCGGGCGGGTGATGCGCGACCTCGTGGCCGACCTCGACTTCGACGCGGTCGGGGGGCTCACCCTGGGCGCCGACCCGGTGGCGACGTCGATGCTGCACGCCGCGGCCGCCTCCGGCAACCGGCTCGACGCGTTCGTGGTGCGCAAGGCCGGCAAGGCGCACGGCCTGCAGCAGCGCATCGAGGGCCCGTCGATCGAGGGCCGGCGGGTGCTGGTGGTCGAGGACACCTCGACCACCGGGTCGTCACCGCTGGATGCCGCGCGCGCGGCCGAGGAGGCGGGGGCCACCGTCGTCGCGGTCGCGACCATCGCCGACCGGGCCACCGGCGCAGCCGAGAAGTTCGCGGATGCCGGGTTCGAGTACCGGCACGTGTTCGGCCTGGCAGACCTCGGGCTGGCCTGACCGACCCCCGGGACCGCCGCCCTAGGATCGGTCCAGACCCACCGGCCTACGCACGGGAGCACCCATGATCGCCGTCATCATCATCGTCGTCCTCCTGGTCGTCGTCGTCGCCTGGGCGGTGGTCACCTACAACGGGCTGATCAAGCTGCGCAACCTGGTGCAGGAGGCCTGGCGCCAGATCGACGTCGAGCTCACCCGCCGGCACGACCTGATCGGCAACCTCGTCGAGACCGTCAAGGGCTATGCCGCGCACGAGCGGGGCACCCTGGAGGACGTCGTCACGGCCCGCTCGGCCGCGATGGCGCCGGGACAGTCGCCCGCGGCGCAGGCCGAGAGCGAGAACATCCTCAGCCAGGCGCTCGGCCGGCTGCTCGCGATCGTCGAGGCCTACCCCGACCTCAAGGCGAACCAGAACTTCCTGGCCCTGCAGAACGAGCTGACCGCCACCGAGGACCGGATCGCGTCGGCCCGCCGTTACTACAACGCGACGGTGCGCGACCTGAACACCAAGGTCGAGACCGTGCCGAGCAACATCATCGCCGGGGTGTTCAACGTCGACCGCGCCGAGTACTTCGAGGCCGTCGGCGAGCAGCGCGAGGCGCCGCGGGTCGACTTCGGCCAGCGCGAGGCCGTCATCCCGCCGCCGTCGTCGTATGCCGCCGGTCCGGCCCCCGCCGCCGACGCGCCTGCCGCTCCTTGGACCGCCACCCCGGCCGCCGGACCGCAGGACACGCCCCCGGCATCCCCGGCCGGGCCGGGCAACACCCCGCCGGCTCCGCCCACCTGACCCGCCGAACCGCCTCCGCGTCCACCGGTCGGTGGACGACCGGTCCACCACGCGGGCGTCGCGCCCGGAGCCCCACGGGGCGCAGGCTGGGGCCATGGCAGACGCGATCACCATCCGGGGACTCACCAAGACCTACGCCGACCACACCGCCGTCAACGGGCTCGACCTCGACATCCGCACCGGCGAGTGCTTCGCCCTGCTCGGGCCCAACGGCGCGGGCAAGACCACCACCGTCGAGGTGCTGGAGGGCTTCCGCGACCGGGACGGCGGAGAGGTGCGCGTCCTCGGCGTCGACCCGGCCACCGGCGGCCGCCGCTGGAAGGCCGGCCTGGGCATCGTGCTGCAGTCCGGCGCCGGCGAGAGCCAGCTGACCTGCCGGGAGCTGCTGCACGCCCAGGCGTCGTACTACCCGGACCCGCGGGACGCCGACGAGGTGCTGGCGCTGGTCGGCCTGACCGAGAAGGCCGGGGCCCGCGGCCGCACCCTCTCCGGGGGGCAGCGCCGTCGGCTGGACGTCGCGCTGGGCATCGTCGGCCGGCCGCGGCTGCTGTTCCTCGACGAGCCGACCACCGGCTTCGACCCGGAGGCACGGCGGCAGTTCTGGGCCCTGGTCGGCCAGCTGCGGGAGCTCGGCACGACGATCCTGCTCACCACCCACTACCTGGACGAGGCCGAGGAGCTGGCCGACCGGGTGGGCGTGATCGCGCACGGCCGGGTGCTGGAGGTCGCCGTCCCCAGCGAGTTGGGCGGGCGCGGTCGGGCCCCGGCCGTCGTGTCCTGGACCGAGGGTGGTGTCCGGCGCACCGCCGAGACCGCCACGCCCACCGCGTTCGTGCGGGAACTGGCCGCCCGCTTCCCCGGCGAGGTGCCCGACCTCGCCGTCAGCCGGCCGACGCTGGAGGACGTCTACCTGCGCATGATCGGAGAACCCGCGCCGTGACGGCGACCGAGACCCCGCTGCCGGGGGCGTACGGCACCCGCATCTCGGTCGAGCTGAAGGAGTTCTTCCGGCAGCGCGAGGCGGTGACCTTCACCGTCCTGTTCCCCGTGGTCCTGCTGCTCGGGGTCGGGTCGGTCCTCGAGTACGACATCGGGTACGGCGTCGACTTCTCGCAGTACTTCATGGCCGGCGTGATCGTGGCGGGCATCGTCGGGGCGAGCCTGCAGAACCTGGGCATCTACATCGCCAGCGAGCGGTCCGACGGGACGCTGAAGGGCCTGCGCGGCACTCCCATGCCGGCCAGCGCCTACTTCGTGGGCAAGGTCGTGCAGGTGTTCGCCGTCGCGGCGGTCACCACCGTGCTGCTGCTGGCCGTGGGGGTCGTGGTCTACGGCACCGACCTGCCGTCGGGGGCGGACTGGGTCACCTTCGCCTGGGTGGGCCTGCTGGGCATCACCGCCTGCACCCTGCTGGGCATCGCCGTCTCCAGCCTCGCGCCCAACCGGCGGGCGGCGTCGGCGCTGATCAGTCCGGCGGCGTTGCTGCTGGAGTTCGTCTCCGGGGTGTTCATGCCGTTCGGTCAGCTGCCGCAGTGGGTGCAGGTGATCGCCTCGCTGTTCCCCGTCAAGTGGATGGCCCAGGGCATGCGGTCGGTGTTCCTCCCCGAGGAGCTCGCGTCCGAGGAGCCGGCCGGGAGCTGGGAGCTCGGGCGGGTCGCGCTGGTGCTGGCCATCTGGTGCGTGCTCGGGCTGGTGCTCTGCGTGCGCACGTTCCGATGGCAGGACCGCGGCGACCGCTGACCGGCCGGTGTGCCCGAGGGTGGGCGGGGGTGTGCGCTGGGTAGCGTGCTCGCGTGGCCGCACCGTTGAACGCCGAGACCCTCGCCCGCGCCCCGAAGGTGCTGCTCCACGACCACCTCGACGGCGGGCTGCGGCCGGCCACGGTGCTCGAGCTGGCCCAGGAGGCGGGCTACCGCGACCTGCCCGCCGACGAGCCGGAGGCGCTGGGGCGCTGGTTCCGCGCGGCCGCGGACTCCGGCTCCCTGGTGCGGTACCTGGAGACCTTCGCGCACACCGTGGCGGTGATGCAGCGCCCCGAGGCCGTCCAGCGGGTCGCCCGGGAGTGCGCCCTGGACCTGGCCGCCGACGGGGTGGTCTACGCCGAGGTGCGGATGGCCCCCGAGCTGCTGGCCGCGATGCCGCTGGAGGCCGCCGTCGAGGCGATGCTCGACGGGTACGCCCAGGGTGCCCGGGAGGCCGCGGCGACCGGCCGGCCGATCGTCGTCGGGACCCTGCTGTGCGCGATGCGCCAGGCCGACCGGTGGGTGGAGGTCGCCCGGCAGGTCGTGCGTCACCGGAACGCCGGGGTGGTCGGCTTCGACCTGGCCGGCCCCGAGGACGGGTTCCCGCCGGACCGCATCCCCGAGGCGATCGCCGTCCTCGACCGGGCCGGGGCGCACCGGACGGTGCACGCCGGTGAGGCGGCCGGCATCCCGTCCATCCTCGCCGCGCTGGAGGGCGCCGGGGCGGAGCGGCTCGGGCACGGGGTGCGCATCGCCGACGAGGTGCCGCCGGACGGCCCGCTCGGCCGGGTCGCCCAGCGGGTGCGCGACGAGCAGGTCGTCCTGGAGGTCGCGCCGTCGTCCAACGTGCAGACCGGTGCCTACCCGTCGCGGGCCCAGCACCCGGTCGACCGGCTGCACCGGGCCGGGTTCGCCGTCACGGTCAACACCGACACCCGACTGATGAGCGATGTCTCGGCGTCCAGCGAGCTGGCCGCGGTGACCGGGACGTTCGGCTGGGGCTGGGACGACGTGCAGACCGTCACCGAGCGGGCGCTCGCCGCCGCCTTCGTCGACGAGACCGAGCGCGCGCGGCTGCTGGCCGACGTCATCCGTCCCGGGTACGCCGCGCTGCGCGCCTGACCACCAGGACGGCGCCGCCCCGGACCGGCGACGCTGCGTCGCCGGTCACGCCACGGGCGGGAATCATCCCAGGTCCGGCACTGCTAACCTGTGTGGGTCGGCGTCTGCCGGCCATCCTCCCGGACGGAACTGTCCGGGCACGAGCGCATCCGTGCAGATCCGGCGTCACCGCTGACGCAGAACGATCGCCAGTGAGGACGCCGGGCTTCCCGCGTCCCTGCACCACCACGGGACGCGCACCGATCTGTATCGGAGTTCCCGCTTGTCCTCGTTCGACTCTGTCGACGTCCAGAACACCCCCGAGAACCACCTCCCCGAGAACCCGGCCGCG
>JBJMHU010000125.1:0-4059 GCA_045807225.1 Ornithinibacter sp.
CATGCAGGCCGCCGTGTTGTGGTCCGCGGGCCTGCAGTCGTCGATCCGCAAGACGGCCAAGATGGGTGCAGTGATCGGCCGGGGCTCCGGCGAGGCGTACCAGCTCGCCCTCTCCGGTCACGGCATCGTCGTCGTCCAGGCGTCCGAGGGGCACCCACCGCCGGCCGCGGGCTGATCCGCACGTACTGACCAGATCAGTCGGCCCGGGACCATCGGTGATCGATGATGCGGCTGATTCATGGGGCCCGTCCCCAGTCGGGTGATTCCCAAGTGCGGCATCCGCCCGCACGAGGATCACCAGATCCGAGCCACCCGAGGGCGCCCCGGGTATGGGGAGCCGGCGCAGCAGCAGGTGCGTCGCGAGCTCCGGCTGGGCAGGTAGCGCCGGGAAGGCCGCCCGCGTCACACAGCGCCATCGGCCACTGAGGCATCCGGCGTGGCGGGAGGACACCGCATCCGGCCCCGCCGGACAATCAGGCGGGTGAGAGCGAGCACGCGTGGCGGCTGACGTCGCCAGCGCGCCCTCGGCCACCCAGGTGGGAGAGGGACACCTCGCCCGGATGCCGGGGCTCGACGGCATCCGGGCCGTGGCAGTTCTGGCGGTGCTCGTCTTCCACGCCAACCCGACCTGGCTGCCCGGCGGCTTCCTCGGCGTCGACGTCTTCTTCACCCTGTCCGGGTTCCTCATCACCTCGCTGCTGCTGAGCGAGCTGCAGGCACGAGGCAGCCTGCGCTTCGGCCGCTTCTACCAACGCCGCGCCAAGCGCCTGCTCCCCGCGCTCATCCTCGTCCTCGTGGCCACCTCAGCGCTGGCGGTCACGGTCGCCCAGGATGCCGCAGCACGGGTCCGCGAGGACGTCGTCGCCTCCGCGCTGTACGTGACCAACTGGTGGTACGTCGCCCACGGCACGCCCTACTTCGAGTCCACCGGCCGGCCACCCCTGCTGCAGCACCTGTGGTCGCTCGCGGTGGAGGAGCAGTTCTACCTGGTCTGGCCGCTGCTCCTCTACGGGCTCTGGCGCATCGGTCGCGTCGAGGCGGTGCGCGCCGGCGCGATCGCCGGCGTGCTCGCATCGACGGCGCTCATGGCATGGATCGCCATCCGCGACGGCATCCCCTTCGTCACCGACTCGGGCCGCGTCTACTTCGGCACCGACACCCACGCCATGACCCTGCTCGTCGGGGCGGTGCTCGCCACCTACTGGACCCAGGACGGCGCCATCGCCGCCCTCACCACTCGGGGCCGCCGGCTGGTCAGCGGCCTCGGTCTGGCGTCACTGGCCGCCCTCGTCGCCGCGTTCCGGTTCGCCGACCCGCTGTCGTGGGGCCTGTACCGCAGCGGCTTCCTGATCGTCGCCGTCATCATTGCGGGCGTTGTCGCGGCCGCCGCCGTCAACGGCACCGCCTTCGCCCGCGCCCTGTCCATGCAGCCGCTGCGCTGGCTCGGTCAGCGGTCCTACGGCATCTACCTGTGGCACTGGCCGATCTTCATGGTGCTGCGCCCCGGCATCGACCTCGACGCCCGAGGCTGGCCCGTCGAGGTGGCCCGCTTCGGCCTCACCTTCCTGGCCGCGCAGCTGTCCTACCGCTACGTCGAGATGCCGGTGCGCCGAGGAGCAGTCGGTCGCCTCTGGGCCGGCTGGCGGGAGTCGGCCCGCCTCGGCCGCCCGACCCGCGCCCCCCGGGTCGCCGCCGCCACCGCCGTCGGCGTGGTCGTCGCCCTCGGAGTGGGCCTCAGCCTGGTGCGCGAGCCCACGCTCCCGGTCGAGCTGCAGGGTCTGACCCCGGTCGGAACCGGCGCGCTCACGGCGTCCAAGGACGTCACCGCCAGTGCCCGGATGCCGCGGAGCCCCGCCCCGAGGCCACGCACCTCCGCGCCGACCCCCACCCCAGAGCCGTCGACGAAGCCCGCCAAGGCCGCAGTCCCGCCCCCGGCCAAGGGAACCACCAGTCGCACGACGACCACACGCACGACGACCATCCGCACGACCACCACCGCCGTCGGGGACTCCGTGATGCTCGCCGCCGCGCCAGCCCTGGACGCCCAGATCGCCAAGATCACCGTCGACGCCGACGTGAACCGCAGCCCCGAGGTGATCTTCGACCGCATCCGCGAGCGCAAGCGGCTGGGCCGGCTCGGCGACGTGGTCGTCATCGGCGCAGGCACCAACGGCCGACTGCGCAGCGCCGACCTCACCTCCATCCTCAACCTGCTCGAGGACCGCCGGCGGGTCATCCTGGTCACCTGCCACGCCGACCGACCGTGGATCGCCCAGTCCAACAAAGCGATTCGGGAGGCCGGGCGGCAGTTCTCCAGCGGCAACGTGCGGGTCGTCGACTGGGACGGCTACGCCGCCGGCCACGACAAGATCCTGTACGGCGACGGCATCCACCCCCGGCCGGGCGCCGGAGCCAAGGCCTACGCCCGCCTCATCCGGGCAGCGCTCAACCAGTGACCTTCAGCCGACACCGGGATGGTGGCTCGCGCACCGGGTCGCGGAATCAGGCCCCGAAGCGGCGCTGCAGGTCGGCGTAGCCGATGGCACCGTCGAGGAAGCCGAGGGTGCCGGTGTCGAGCAGCTCGCGGCCGGCTCTCTCCAGCCCGCTGAGCGCGGCCCGGGCCAGGCTCCCGCCCAGGCTGACCCGTCTCACCCCGAGCGAGAACAGCGTCGGCGCGTCGATGGTGTTCGCCAGCCCGGCCACCACGTTGAGCGGGCCGCGAATCGCGTCGGCGAGCCGGCGGATGGTGTCCGCGTCGGCCACGCCCGGCACGAAGATGCAGTCGGCGCCCGCGTCGAGGTAGCGGTGCGCCCGCTCGACCGTCTCGGTGAAGGCGTCGCCCTCGACGCCGACGAAGTAGGTGTCGGTGCGGGCGTTGAGCACGAACGTGCCGCTCGGGCCAGCGGCGCGCGCGGCGGCCAGCCGGTCGACCGCCTCGTCGATGCCGTAGAGGCGCCCGTTCCCGGCATCCTCGAGGTTTGCGCCCACGGCGCCGACCTCCATGGCGCGCAGGACCGTGCGGCCGACCTCGGCGGGGGTATCGCCGTAGCCGTCCTCGAGGTCGGCGGTCACCGGCACGTCCACCGCGGCCACGATGGCACCGATGTGCTCGAGCATCCGGTCGCGGCCCATCGCGCCGCCGTCGGGAACCCCGCACGCCCAGGCGATGCCGGCGCTGGTGGTGGCGATGGCGGGGAAGCCGACCTGCTCGAGCACCCGGGCCGACCCGGCGTCCCAGGCGTTGGGGAGCACGAAGCCGGGGCCGGCGTGCAGCGCCAGCAGCGCGGCCGCCTTGTCGGTGGCGGATCGGGGCACCAGCCCATGATCGGCCATCGCCAACGTTCGCGACAGCCCGGCATCCGGCAGCCGTCCGGACGCCGTAGGATTGTGCTGCGCCCCGCCGTTCGGCGAGGACGCACCAGCGACACGGGGGCCGTCACTCGGCCCTTGCACGCGTTCGCGTCGGCCCGGGATGCCGTGCACCCGGGGCGGCGCCCGCCTCGCCTCGAGCACGGCGGATCCGGCACCCGGGCCGGCATCCCTGCCGTGCCCGACTGAAGCAGAAGGAACCGCTTGGCACAGCGAAGTCCGCGCCGGGCCGGCGCGCCGCGCACCACGCAGCGCGACCGGCATCCCCTGCGCGCCGGTGAGGACGAGGGCATCATCCCCGTGCTCGCGAAGACCGTGCGCCAGGTGGAGGCCGCCGCGCAGCGAGGGAAGGTGCGGCCCAACGGCCGCACCTCGTACCAGGTCGTGGCCCTGCTGGTGCGCGAGGAGCGCGCCCGGGTCAAGGCCGACACGACGATGTCCGAGGCCGAGCGCACCACCATGCTCACCCGGCTCGACGGCATCGCGACCATCCTGGCCAAGACCGCAGCCCGCGACACCTCGCTGCTCGAGCTGCTGGCCGAGGGGGCGACCGTCTCGCCCGCGGCCGTGGACCTCAGGAACGACATGCTGCGGGCCGCTGGCCGTGAGCCGGATCCCGAGCCCGAGCCGGAGCCCGAGCCGGGCGAGGGGCTCTCGGCCTCGCCCCGTCGCGTGGTGCCGCCGACGGTG
>JBJMHU010000126.1:0-3335 GCA_045807225.1 Ornithinibacter sp.
GAACAACACCTGCCACGACATCCCGACCGAGCTCGACGGCGTGGTCACCGTCTCGTCGGTGCAGCGCTTCCCGGCGGGCACGCTCGACAGCCGGCTGTCGAGCTTCTCGAACCGCGGCCTCGGCGTCATCGACGTTGCGGCTCCGGGGTCCGCGATCCTCTCCACCGTCGTCGCGAACAACGGCTACGGCACCAAGAACGGGACCTCGATGGCCTCGCCGCACGTGGCGGGCGTCCTCGCGCTGATGAAGTCGGTCCACCCCGACTGGACCCCGGCGCAGATGATCACCAAGCTGCGCCAGCAGGCCGACGACAAGGCCTGCAGCGCCGCCACCGCCGGCGTCCCGTGCGTCGGCCCGGTCACCGACAACAGCTACTTCGGTGAGGGCATGGTCGACGCCCTCGACGCCGTGCGCTGACCGCACGCCTCAGCACGACCCCGGATGCCGGGTGGCAGGGTCCGCGGACCGGCCACCCGGCATCCGTCTGTCCGAGGTCAGGAGCAGACGCAGAACCTCGGATGCCGCATCGAGACTGCCGCGCGGCACCGAGGTGCTGCGTGGCCGTTCGTCAGGCGCCGGGGCGCAGCACCGACGCGAGGGCGTCGAGCACGCCGACGTCCTCGATGGTGCCGGGCACCGTGGGCGTCTTGCCGTCGGCCATCTCGCGCATCGTCTTGCGCAGGATCTTGCCCGAGCGGGTCTTGGGCAGGGCGCCGACGATGTCGACCTGGCGCAGGCTCGCGACCGCACCGACCTCGTCGCGCACCCGCTGCACCAGCTCCTTGCAGATCCGGGCACCGTTGCCGCCGCTGGCGTCGATGCCGCCCTTGAGCACGACCAGGCCGCGCGGCACCTGGCCCTTGAAGTCGTCGGCGACCCCGATGACCGCGCACTCCGCGACGTCGGGGTGACCGGCCAGGGCGGCCTCGATGGAGCCGGTCGACAGGCGGTGGCCGGCCACGTTGAGCACGTCGTCGGTGCGACCCATCACGTAGACGTAGCCGTCGGCGTCGATCATGCCGCCGTCACCGGTGAGGTAGTAGCCCTCGTACACGGACAGGTAGCCGGAGATGTAGCGCTCGTCGTCCTGCCACAGGGTGGGCAGCGTGCCGGGCGGCAGGGGCAGCCTGATCGAGATCGCGCCCTCGACGCCGGGTGCCACCGGCTGGGCCGAGTCGTCGAGCACCTGCACGTCGTAGCCCGGCACGCGCACCGACGGTGACCCGGCCTTGATCGGCATCGGGTCGAGCCCGCGCAGGTTGGCAGCGATGGGCCAGCCGGTCTCGGTCTGCCACCAGTTGTCGACGACCGGCACACCGAGCAGAGCGGTCGTCCACTCGTAGGTGTCGGGGTCGAGCCGCTCGCCGGCGAGGAACACGCACTTGAGCGAGCTCAGGTCGTGGCCCGCCATCAGGATGCCGTCGGGGTCCTCGCGCTTGATCGCCCGGTAGGCCGTCGGGGCGGTGAACATCGCCTTGACGCCGTGCTCGCTGATGACCCGCCAGAAGGCGCTGGCGTCAGGGGTGCCGACCGGCTTGCCCTCGTAGAGAACCGTGGTGGCGCCCGTGAGCAGGGGCGCGTAGACGATGTAGGAGTGCCCGACGACCCACCCGACGTCGGATGCCGTGAACCACACGTCGCCCGGGCCGATGTCGTAGACGTTCTCCATCGACCAGCGCAACGCCACCGCGTGGCCGCCGTTGTCACGCACGATGCCCTTCGGGCGGCCGGTGGTGCCGGAGGTGTAGAGCACGTAGAGCGGGTCCGTCGCCTCCACCTCCACGCAGTCGGCCGGCTCGGCGTCGGAGACCAGCTCGTGCCAGTCGATCTCCTCCCAGTCGGTGTCGCGCACACCGACCTCGGCGCGGCACTGCTCGCGCTGCAGCACGATGACGGACTCGGGCTTGTGCTCGCTGCGGTCGAGCGCGGCATCCAGCATCGGCTTGTACTCGACGACCCTGCTCGGCTCGATGCCACAGCTGGCCGCCACGATGACGGTCGGCTTGGCGTCCTCGATCCGAGCGGCCAGCTCGGCGGGCGCGAACCCGCCGAAGACGACCGAGTGGATGGCGCCGAGCCGCGCGCAGGCGAGCATCGCGACCACCGCCTCGGGGACCATCGGCATGTAGACGACGACGCGGTCGCCCTTCTCGACCCCGAGCGAGGCGAGCGCACCGGCGAAGGTCGCGACCTGGTCGAGCAGCTCGGCGTAGGTGAAGGTCTGCACCGTGTTCGTCACCGGGCTGTCGTAGATCAGGGCCGCCTGGTCGCCGCGCCCGTCGCGGACGTGCCGGTCGAGGGCGTTGAAGCAGGTGTTGAGCGAGCCGCCCCGGAACCACCGGTAGAAGGGCGGGTTGGAGTCGTCGAGCACGCTGCTCGGCTCGGTGATCCACTCGACCGCCTTGGCGGCGTTCCCCCAGAACGTGGTGGGGTCGGAGATCGACTGCTCGTATGCCGCTGCGTAGGCGCCGTTGCTCATGACCCCATCGTGGACCCACCCGGGGGTGGGTCCGCCACCGGTCCGGTCGGCATCATCCACTTAACGGGCCTAACCCGCGCCGAACGGGACCGCAGCCGACGCCCGCCGGCGCGGGCGCGGGTGCTTCCGGGCCGCCGAGGGCGCTGCCAGACTCCCGCCATGGAGCTGCCGCAGCACTGGGTCACCGCCGAGGGGTTCAGCCCGCACCTGGGCAGCGGCGGCGGGATGCTCACCGTGTGGGGGTGGTCGTCGCAGTCGGAGACGGAGGCCGCGCGCGTCGCCGACGAGCGCCTGGCGCAGGCCCTGGAGCGGGTGGCGCGGGAGGGGGGCCTCCCACCGGGCCACGGCTACTACCCACGGATGCCGTTGCGCGAGCCGGTGCTCGAGGAGGTCGAGGCGGCATCCGGAGCCGTGCTCGGCGTGGTCACCCGCAACCGGATGGGCTGCGAGGTGCTGTGCACCGACCTGCTCTTCATCGCCGACGTCGACGCGCCGGAGCTCGAGGACGCGACGGCTCGAGGCGGGGCGTCGGGCGACACGGGTGGGTCGAGTGCGGGCGGGGCTGCCCCTCGTCGGTGGCTCGGCACCGGGGTGGGTGGCTTCTTCCGACGACTGCTGTCCGGTGACCCGGCGCCCACCCCGATGACGCCGCCGGACTCGGCCGACGACGATGCCGGGGATGCCGGGGATGCCGGGGATGCCGTGCCGGCCGGGCCACGGCTCGGTGAGACCAGCGTGGCCGAGTGCCTGGCGTGCGAGCCGCTGTGGGAGTTCGCCCGCCGGCACCCCGAGCTCGGAGTTCGGGTGTACCGGACGGCCGCCGGGTTCCGGGTCCTGGTCACGGGCGTCGGGGCA
>JBJMHU010000127.1:0-6577 GCA_045807225.1 Ornithinibacter sp.
GTAGAGCGTGTTGCCGACCAGCACCAGACCGTCACCACTGCTAGGTCGCGGTCCCCCGGTCACGGCGATCTCCCGGGTGGCACCGGTGTGCGGGTCGACCTGCCACAGGCCGCCGGCCGTGCTGTTGTTGATCACGAGCGAGCCGTCGGCCAGCCGCCTGATGCCGTTCGCGCCGAAGGTGTCCGGCGCGGTGGCCGGCCATGCGCCGGTGAGCTCATGGAAGGTCGGGTCGCTGCCGGCGGGGCGTCCCCGGCGGTCGAGGGCGATGCGCCCGATCCGGTCGACCGAGGAGTCCGTGAACCACACGGATCGCTTGCTGACCACGAGGTCGTTGAGGAAGCCGCCGTCGGGCACGAGCACGTCGGCCACGACCGCCCCAGTGCGCCCGTCGACCGCCCAGACGTGCGACTCCGCCCCGAGGCTGCCGACCGCCCAGACCAGCCCGGTGCGCCGGTCCCAGAACAGGCCGCGCAGTGACCGCCCGGTGGCGCCGGGCAGCAGCACGCGGGTTCCGACGCGCCGCAGGTCGCCGGTCACGATGCGGCCGTCGGCGACCGAGCCGACGTAGAAGGTCGTCCCCGGCCCGGAGGTGATGCCCTCGGGGCGCAGGCCGACGGGCAGCGCCACCGTGTCGGGCAGGCCGCGGCGGGAGTGGGAGTCGTGCCGCCGGCCGTCCGCGGACGCGGGGGCAGCCAGGGCGGCAGTGGTGGCGGCGGCGGCCAGCGTGATGGCGCCGCGACGCGTCAGAGCGTGGTCGTTCACAGGGTTGTTGGAAGCAGCCATGGTTCATCGTGCGCCAGACATCCGCGCTGGTGAAGGGCGTGGTACTGGTCCTTTGGTAGCGGACCGGAACTGTCCTCCATCCTGTCTAACGTGGTGCGCATGGAGATGAGACTGGAGCTCGTGATGGTGCCCGTGACCGACGTCGACCGGGCCAGGGACTTCTACGCACAGGTGGGGTTCACCATCGACCACGACCGCACGGTCAGTGACGACATCCGCTTCGTGCAGCTGACCCCGCCCGGCTCGGGCTGCTCGATCGCCGTCGGCCGCGGGCTGACCGCCATGGCGCCCGGGTCGCTCGACAACCTGCAGGTGGTCGTGCCCGACGCCGATGCCGTCTACGCCGAGCTGCGCGAGCGCGGCATCCCCGTCGAGGGGGTGACCGACCTCGCCTGGGGACGCTTCGTGTTCTTCAGCGACCCCGACGGCAACCGGTGGGCGCTGCAGGAGCTGCCCGACTACGCAGCCGACGCGCAACGCCGGGGCTGAGCCCGGGCCATCGACCGGGGGGGTGCCGGCAGCGCGCCCAGGTGCGGCGCCCGGCATCCCGGCTGGTGCCGAACGCCGCTCAGGCGGCCTCGCCGCGGTGCTCACGGGCCGCGGCGACGAGCACGACGACCGCGGCGACCACCGCTGCCGCCGCCACCAGGACCGAGCGCGGCTCGGCGGCCAACCGGCCGTAGGCGATCCAGAGCAGCCCCCACGCCATGGCTCCGGCGACCGCCCACCGGCCGCCGAGCCGGCGCGCGAGGAGCACCCCGACGCCGGCCGCCACGGCGAGCACGACGACGGCGGCGAGCTCGGCGACGAACCCGCCGGGATCGACGCCGCTGGCCACGAGGGCCGCGGTGACGTTGGCGCAGGCGGCGACGGCGACCCAGCCGAGGTAGAGCCCGAAGGTTCCGTCGACCAGCACGGTCTCGCCGTGCCCATAGCTCGGGTGCTGCTGCAGGCGGCGCACCAGCACGCCGAGGGTGACCACGAGGGCGGCCATGACCACCACGCTGGCCCAGATCCAGTCCTGCTGGGTGACGAGCAACCAGGCCGCGTTGAGCACCATCGACGCCGCGGCGAGCCACCCGATGGCCCGGTGCCGGGGCTCGGCGGTCTGGGTCGGCAGCCACTGGTAGATCGTGAAGCCGGCCAGCCCGAGGTAGATCGGCGTCCAGATGCCGAAGGCCGGGCCGGCCGGGGCGATCAGGGTGGCGTCGGCGGCCAGCGCCCCACCGGAGGACTCCGCCACCCGGGTGCCGATCACACCCACGCCCACCAGCGTGCCGACGACGCAGAAGACCTCTGCCACGGTGACCGCGAGCTGGCGCAGGCGGTCGGCGGGCTGGACAGTGGTGCTGGTCGCTGTGCTCATGCGGGCATTCCACCATGCACCCTGCCGTGTCCCTCGAGATGTCACCGGGCGCACGGCCCGCTGCCGTCAGTGTTCTCCCAGAGTTCGCCGCTATCCTCGGGGGGTCAGGCGCCTGCCCTGTGGTAGGACGACCGCGCCCTGACCTGCCACACGACCAGATTGGTGGGCCATGCCCGAAGAGCTGCCGAGCTCGACGCAGCGGCCGGGTGATCCCGAGCCGTCGACGAGCCGCGCCGAGCTGCGCTACCCCCCGGGGGCGTACTACCGGCGCATCGCTCTCGGGACCGTGCTGCCCGGCGCCGGCCTGCTGGGCACGCGCTGGAAGGTGCTCGGCTGGCTGCTGGTGGTCGCGTCGCTGATGGTCGGCGCCTGGGCGCTGTTCCGGGCGGGGCAGGGAGGCCTGCTGCGCTCGGCGCTCAACGTCGCCGTGCAGCCCGAGCTGCTGCAGTGGGTGGGCGTGGGCATCGCGGTCGGTGCCGTGCTGTGGATCGGCTCCATCGTGCTCACCGCCGAGCAGTCCTGGCCGCGCCGGCGCAGCGGCCGTTGGGCCCGGGTGGTCTTCGCCGCTGCCGCCTGCACCCTCATCGCCGCGCCGTCCGCCCTGGCCGTGCGCTACCTCGACGTGCAGTCCTCGGTCATCGACTCGGTGTTCGTCAACGCCGACCCCGGTGGGCGACGCGACGTCGCGCTCGCCAACACGGCGGCGGAGGACCCGTGGGCCGACGTTCCGCGGGTCAACACGCTGCTCATCGGCTCCGACGCCGGCAAGGACCGTTGGGGCACCCGCACCGACTCGATGATGGTCGTCAGCACCAACACCACAACCGGTGACACGCTGCTCATCGGCATCCCCCGCAACCTCGAGCGGGTGCCCTTCCCCGCGAGCAACCCGCTGCACGCCCTCTACCCCAACGGCTACGACTGCGGCGACCAGTGCCTGATGAACGGCATCTGGACCCTCGCCGAGGGCCGCCCCGACCTCTTCCCCGGCGTCAAGAACCCGGGCCGCAAGTCGACCGTCGACGTCGTGGGCGCGATCACCGGCCTGGACATCAACCAGTCGGTCGTCATCAACCTGCGCGGCTTCCGGGCGCTGGTCGACGCGATGGGCGGCGTCGACATCAACGTGCAGCAGCGGGTCTGCGTCGAGTGCCACACCTCCTCCAGCGGCGGGATCGCGTTCACCAGCGACAGGCGCGAGTTCATCGAGCCCGGCCTGCGGCACCTCGACGGCAAGCACGCCCTGTGGTACGCCCGGTCGCGCGCGGGCAGCGACGACTTCAGCCGGATGCGGCGGCAGCGCTGCGTCGCCGGCGCCCTGATGCAGCAGGCCGACCCGGTCGGGCTGTTGCAGAGCTACCCGCAGCTGGCGAAGGTCGTCAAGAGCAACGTGAGCATCGACATCCCCCGTGAGGAGCTGTCGGCCTGGGTCGACCTGGCGCTGCGCATCCAGAAGGGCGGCTCGATCCGCTCGCTGCCCCTCACCGCCGACGTCGTGCGTCCGGGCAATCCCGACTTCGCGAAGATCCGAGCGCTGGTCAGGAAGAGCCTGAGCGCTCCGGCGGCCGCCCCGAGCACCTCGGCCTCGCCGACGCCGACGCTGTCGCCGAAGCACTCTGCCTCGACGAAGCCGGGCAAGCCCACCCCGACGGCCACGCCCGACGACTCTCAGGCCGTGTCGCTCGCCGCGACCTGCTGAGGCCTCCCGGCGTGGGGTGCTGTCCCGCGTCGAGTGCAGGCAACACGCGGATGCCGTGTGCCCCGTCCGCGGTCTCCTGCACTCTCGACGGGTCTGGTGCCGCACCTCCACGTCCTGGGACACTTGAGCGGAATACACTCAACTTTGGCACGGTTGCCCTGAAGGAACCCCGAAACCGCCGTCCCCCTCTGGAGGAGAGTCCCGCATGGAGCTGAAGCCCACCACCAAGGTGGCCGAGGCCCTGGCCGTAGCCCAGCGCGCGGCGCAGGCCGCCGGCCACCCCGAGATCACCCCCGCCCACCTGGCGCTGGCGCTCGCCGAGCAGGAGGGCACCACCACGCCCGCCCTGCTCACCGCCGCCGGCAGCTCCGCCGAGGGCATGGCGGCCACCGCCCGCTCGGTGCTGAGCGGGATGCCGCGCACGACCGGTGCGACCGTCGGCACCCCCGCACTGGGCCAGGCCGCGCTCTCGGTGCTGCAGCACGCCTCGACCCTGATGGCGGCGCGCGGAGACACGTACCTGTCGACCGACATGCTGCTGCTCGCCCTGCTCGAGAAGGGCGCCGTGCAGGGTGACGCGAAGGCCCTCGAGGAGCAGATCGACCACCTGCGCGGGGGAGCGAAGGTGGCCAGCGAGGACCCGGAGGCCACGGGCGAGGCCCTGGCCAAGTACGGCACCGACCTCACCGAGGCCGCCCGCGAGGGACGCCTCGACCCGGTGATCGGCCGCGACGACGAGATCCGCCGAGTGGTGCAGGTCCTCTCCCGGCGCACCAAGAACAACCCGGTGCTCATCGGCGACCCCGGCGTCGGCAAGACCGCCGTCGTCGAGGGGCTCGCGCAGCGCATCGTCGACGGCGACGTGCCCGAGTCACTGCGCGGCAAGCGGCTGATCGCGCTCGACCTCGGCGCCATGGTGGCCGGGGCCAAGTACCGCGGCGAGTTCGAGGAGCGGCTCAAGGCGGTGCTCGAGGAGATCAAGGAGTCGGCGGGGCAGGTCGTCACCTTCATCGACGAGCTGCACACCGTCGTCGGCGCGGGCGCCACGGGCGAGTCGGCCATGGACGCCAGCAACATGCTCAAGCCGATGCTGGCCCGCGGCGAGCTGCGGCTCGTCGGCGCCACCACGCTCGACGAGTTCCGCGAGCACGTCGAGAAGGACCCGGCGCTCGAGCGGCGGTTCCAGCAGGTCTTCGTCGGCGAGCCGTCGGTGGAGGACACCATCGCGATCCTGCGCGGCCTCAAGGAGCGCTACGAGGCGCACCACAAGGTCGAGATCGAGGACAGCGCGCTCGTGGCCGCGGCCGCCCTCTCCGACCGCTACATCTCCGGCCGCCAGCTGCCCGACAAGGCGATCGACCTGGTCGACGAGGCCGCCTCCCGCCTGCGGATGGAGATCGACTCCAGCCCGGTCGAGATCGACGTGCTGCGGCGCGCCGTCGACCGGCTGAAGATGGAGGAGCTGCACCTCGCCAAGGAGACCGACGCCGCCTCGGTCGAGCGGCTCGACCGGCTGCGCGCCGACCTCGCCGAGAAGACCGAGGAGCTCGCGGCGCTCACTGCACGCTGGGAGTCGGAGAAGTCCGGCCTCAACCGCGTCGGCGACCTCAAGGCCCGGCTCGACGACCTGCGCACCCAGGCCGACCGCCTGCAGCGCGAAGGTGACTACGAGCGAGCCTCGCGGCTGCTCTACGGCGAGATCCCCTCTCTGGAGGCCGAGCTCGACGCGGCCCAACAGGCCGAGTCGGTCACGGCATCCGCCGACCTGATGGTCAAGGAGCGGGTGGGCGCCGACGACATCGCCGAGGTGATCTCGGCGTGGACCGGCATCCCGGCCGGGCGCCTGCTGCAGGGCGAGACCGAGAAGCTGCTCTCGATGGAGTCGCTCATCGGTGCGCGCCTCATCGGCCAGACCGAGGCCGTGCGTGCGGTCTCGGATGCCGTGCGCCGCTCGCGCGCCGGCGTGGCCGACCCGGACCGGCCCACCGGGTCGTTCCTGTTCCTCGGCCCGACCGGTGTGGGCAAGACCGAGCTCGCGAAGTCGTTGGCGGACTTCCTCTTCGACGACGAGCGCGCGATGGTGCGCATCGACATGTCCGAGTACTCGGAGCGGCACGCCGTGGCCCGGCTGATCGGGGCGCCCCCCGGGTACGTGGGCTACGAGGAGGGTGGCCAGCTCACCGAGGCGGTGCGGCGCCGGCCCTACTCCGTGGTGCTGCTCGACGAGGTCGAGAAGGCCCACCCGGAGACGTTCGACATCCTCCTGCAGGTGCTCGACGACGGCCGGCTCACCGACGGGCAGGGCCGCACGGTCGACTTCCGCAACGTGATCCTGATCCTCACGTCCAACCTGGGTTCGCAGTTCCTCGCCGATCCGGCGCTGGACGACAAGGCGACCCGCGAGGCCGTGATGGAGGTCGTCCGCGCGTCGTTCAAGCCGGAGTTTCTCAACCGGCTCGACGAGGTCGTGCTCTTCGACGCCCTAACGACCGACGACCTGACCCGTATCGTCGACCTGCAGATCGTGGCGTTGGCGAAGCGACTCGAGGCGCGTCGGATCACCCTCGACGTGACCGACGCCGCGAAGGAATGGCTGGCGTTGACGGGTTACGACCCGGTGTACGGTGCCCGGCCGCTGCGACGGCTGGTGCAGAGTGCGATCGGCGACCAGTTGGCCCGCGGCCTGCTGGCCGGCGACATCCGTGACGGCGACACCGTGGTGGTCGATC
>JBJMHU010000128.1:0-15243 GCA_045807225.1 Ornithinibacter sp.
CACCCTGCGCACCCACACCAAGCACGTGTTCACCAAGCTGGGGGTCACCAGCCGCCGAGCCGCCGTGGCGCGAGCCCGCGAGCGTGGCCTGCTCGGCCCTGGCGCCGGCTGAGCGGGCGAGCCGGGCGACGCCGGCCCACCCGCGCGCTTGCTGGGATCGACGCAGCGCCGACGCACCCGTCGCCGGACCCTGAGCCGCCGCGGCAGGTCCGCAGATCACACCAGTACGCTCACGCGCGCGCTGGGATCGGAGGTCGTCAGGGGGTCGGCCGCAGGTCGGTGGCGGCTACGGAGATGAGCGTGACTCCGAGGTCGCGGATTCGCGCGAGGATGCCGTGCAGCGCGGCTTGGTCGGCCACGGCGCCGGTGAGGGTCGTGGTGCCGTCCGGGTCGTGAGCCAGGGCGAGACCGAATATGGCCGCCCAGTGCGGGTCGAGGTGTCCGCTGATCCGGATGACGTAGGCGGCCGGCCACGCCCCCGGTGTGGGGCTGGTCACGGGGTGCGCCCCACGGTGAAGGCGGCCGAGGCCTCGGGTCGGGCGTAGCGGTGGATGACGACCTCGGCGATGGCCAGGTTGACCAGCCAGGCGGCGCCCAGGCTCAGGTCCTTGGTGAGGGTGCCGGGGCCGAAGAGTGCCGGTCCGACGCCCAGGGTGAACGTCTGGGTGGCGGCGGCGAGGGCGATGGCGTAGGCGCGCGTCATCCAGGCCTGGTGGGTCGGGACGTCGCCGCGGCGGATCGCTGAGAGGCCGAGCACGATGCAGATTGCCAGGGCCGAGCCAAAGGTCAGCCGGAAGAGGAACGCGAGCTCGCCGGTGCCGGGCTGGCGGGCGTAGAACAGCGTCATCCACAGTCCCGAGAGGGCGACCACCAGGCCGAGGGCCACCACGACCCTCCCCGTCGACCGGTGCCAACGCGGGTGCCGGCGGCGCAATCGGGAGGAGAACTGAAAGGCGCCGAGCACTGAGTACGGCACGGCGCTGAGCACGTGCACGAAGACCGGCACGGGTGAGGCGGTCATCCGCGGGTTGGCGGGCAGCAGGAGCGGGCCGCCGGCGAGCTCAAGGAGCCGCAATGACCCGGCGACGGCGGGGATGACCACGAGGGCGACCAGCGCGAACGGCACCCACCCGGTCGGTCTGGCCGGCCGGGTGTGGCTCGTCGAGGTGAGGAGGGTCATCGGGCGCCGGCCGGGTCGAGCCGTGCGTCGACGGTGGTCAGGGGCTCGGTGGCGGCAGCACCCTGCTCGCGCCACAGCGACCAGCCCAGGCCGATCAGGGCGACGGCGTTGGGAAGGGCGAACAGCCGCTGGTTCCCCACAGGGACCAGGAGGGGCGCCATGGTCGCCAGGGCGGCGAGGGCGAGCAGGGCCGCGGCCCAGCGGGCGAGGACGCCGGCGCGGAACAGGGCGATGCCGAACACCAGTCCGCCGACGATGTAACCCAGCCCCTGGACCGCGTTGAGCGACCCGAACAGGCCGAGGTCGGCACTCGAGCTGCCGTTGGTGGCCACGGCGACCACGCCGTTGACGTACTCGGAGGAGCTCTGGGCGATCGCCGGGATGACGACCAGCCCGACCACCTCGACACAGAGCATGGCCAGGTAGCCCATGCTGAACAGGAGCCAGCCGACCAGCCCGAGCAGCCCGATCTGGCGGACCTGGCGCAGGTACATCCCGGCGATGCCGGCGAGCGCGAGGGTGGACATGGCGATCTTCATGCCCTGGCGCACCTTCCACTGCGTGCTCTGGACGAAGTCGACGGTGATCTCGGGGTGCTTGACCTGTACGGCGATGAACAACGCGCCGGCGGCGACGGCGGCCAGGCCGGCGGCCCGGGTGAGCTTCCTGGTGGTGATCTCCATGGTGTCCTCCATGAGCGCTGGGTCCGCGGCGGTTGCTGCGGGAGTGCTGTGAACGCTATGAACCGACGGTGTGACCCGGCATCACCCGATGATGTGACCGGCTGGGTGAGATCTCAGCCGTCAGTCCACCGTGGACGGTCGCGCACCCCGGCCTGAGCCGCGCGGGGGCCGGGCGAAGGCGGGGGCAGTGCACGGGCTCGCGTTGGCGTCCGGGATGACGTTCGTACCGGCTCGTCGCTCACCCGGGTCTCGGTTCCGAGCGGCATCGCGACCGGGACGCCAGTGCTGGCGCCGCGGCCGCCACCTCCCTGGACGCTCGGTCACAGATGGCTGTTGCACGTAGGTTGCACGTGTCGAGCATGAAGAAAGGCCCCTGACCTCAAGGTCTGCAGGTCAGGGGCCTCATTCGAGTGTCGGGGTGACAGGATTTGAACCTGCGGCCTCGTCGTCCCGAACGACGCGCGCTACCAAGCTGCGCCACACCCCGTGGCTGTGCCACCGAACCCCAGGGCGCGGCGACACCCGAGGATAGCCGACCGGCCCCGGCCCGCCGAAATCGGTCCGGTCCATCCGCCCGGCAGCCACCACCGCACCGCCCCGGCCGCTCAGCCGTCCCGGGCGACCAGCGTGAGCAGGGTGGCCTCCGGCCGGCAGGCGAAGCGCACCGGAGCGTACGGCGAGGTGCCGAGGCCGGCCGAGACGTGCAGCCAGGCGGCGTCTCCGGGAGCCTGCGACGACGGCGCTGCGCCCCCCGCCCGTCCGGAGTAGCCGGCGCCCGGCCACCAGCGCGACAGCCCCTTGGCCCGCCGGGTGTCGAGGTCGCAGTTGGTCACCAGCGCACCCCACACCGGCAGCGCCAGCTGGCCACCATGGGTGTGGCCGGCGAGCACCACGGAGGCGCCGTCGGCCACCATGGCGTCGAGCACCCGCTGGTAGGGGGCGTGCAGGAGGCCCATCGTCAGCGCCACGTCATCCGCCGCAGGCGCCGCCACCGAGTGGTATCGGTCGAACCCGACGTGCGGGTCGTCGACCCCCACCAGCTCCACGTCGTGGTCGCCCATCCGCACCACGGTGCGCGCGTTGTTCAGGTCGGCCCAGCCCCCCTCACGCAGGCCCTCGACGAGCCGGCCCACGGGCAGGTCGACCCGGGCGTGCTTCACCTCGGCATACCTGCGGGTGAGGTAGCGCGCGGGGTTCTTCGGCACCGGGCCGAAGTAGTCGTTCGAGCCCAGCACGAAGGCGCCCGGCCGCTCGAGCAGCGGCTCCATCGCCCGCAGCAGGGAAGGAACCGCCTCCGGGTGGGCCAGGTTGTCACCGGAGTTGACGACGAAGTCGGGGTCGAGCTCGGCCAGCGAGCGCACCCACTCGATCTTGGTGGACTGCCCTGGCGTCAGGTGCAGGTCGCTCACCTGCAGGACGCGCACCGGCGCGCTGCCCGGCGGCAGGGCCGGCACCGCGACGCGGCGCAGCGTGAACCAGGTGCGCTCCACGAGCGCGGCATAGGCGACGCCCGCGACCCCGGCGCCCACCAGGCCGCCGACGGTGCGCACGGCGGTGCGGGCGAGGTCGGTCATCCGCACATCCTCGCAAAGCCGGTGGCGTGGGACCGAATCGGCACCCAGCCCGGATGCCGGGGGTGCGGCCGGCCACCCACCTCACCGTGCTGCGCGGTGCCGCACGAACCCGGGGCCGGCGGGAAGGACCGGGCAGGCAGGGACCCTGGTCGGCGGGTGGGAGACTGAGGGCATGACCGACGCAAGCCTCAAGGCGCAGCTCCAGCACGACCTGCACGACGCGATCAGGGCCCGCGACAAGGTGCGCTCGGGAACCCTGCGGATGACGCTGACGTCGATCACGAACGCCGAGGTGGCCGGTGACGAGGCGCGCGAGCTGAGCGACGACGAGGTGCTCAAGGTCGTGGCCAAGGAGGCCAAGAAGCGCAAGGAGTCATCGGCGGCCTACACCGGCGCCGGCCGCCCCGAGCTGGCCGCGGTCGAGGAGGCCGAGCTGGTGGTGCTCGAGGGGTACCTGCCGGCGCAGCTCGGCGACGACGAGCTGCGCGCCATCGTCGCCCGCGCCGTCGGGGCCACCGGGGCGACCGGGATGCCTCAGATGGGCCTGGTCATGAAGGCCGCCCAGGCGGAGGTGGCCGGACGCGCCGACGGCGGCCGGGTGGCCGCCGTCGTCAAGCAGGTGCTGTCCGGGCGCTGAGCGCGCCCGGAGCTCAGCCGGGCGGGGGAGGAAGGCTGATGCCGCCCTTGCCCTTGCCCTTCCCCTTGCCCTTGGTCCTGGGGTTCGGCTGTCGGGTGGTCGTTCTGGTGTTCTTCTTGGTGACGGTGGTGGTTGTGTTGGTGTTGCTCTGGGCCGCCGGCGCCTGCTGGAAGGACCCGCCGCCGGTGGAGACGTACAGGGCGATCTTGGCGCCCGCGAAGGCCGACCCCGAGGGGTTGGTGTAGGCGATCGTGCCGGCCGGCGACGAGCTCGAGACGTTGCCCGCCACGAAGCTGTCGAAGCCGGCGTCGCTCAGCCGGCTCTGCGCCCGGGCGACGCTGGCGCCGATCACGCCCGGCAGCGGGATGAGGTCGCCGTTGCGGATCTTCGACGACGGGGCCGGGAAGTCCTTGACCGGCATTCCCTTCGAGGCGGCGCGCATCAGCTTCGACCAGACCGGCGCGGAGACGGTGCCACCGAAGACCTGGCGGATGCAGCCGTACTCACCGAAGCACTTGCCGTTCAACGAGTTGAGCTTGCCCTTGGCATTGGTGACCTTGACGTTGCCGATCCACACGGCGGTGGCCAGCTGCTTGGTGTAACCGACGAACCAGCTCTGGTTGTGCTTCTCGGTGGTTCCCGTCTTGCCGGCCGCCGGGCGGGCGTTGACGTCCCAGTTGCCCTTCGCCGTTCCGAACTCGAGGGTGCCCTGGAGCAGCTCGGTGGCGCCGTTCGCCACGTCGGCCGGGATGACCTGCTTGCACTGCGGGCCCGGCACCTTGATCGCCTTCTTGTCGGAGGTCGTGATCGAGGTGATGGCGTAGGGCTCGCACCGCTTGCCGCTCGCGGCGAGGGTGGCGTAGGCGTTGGCCAGGCTCATCGGGTTGGTGGTGCCCGACCCCAGGGTGATGTCGGAGACGTAGGGGTTGATCGGCTTGCCGTCACCCTTGTGCAGGCCCATCTTGGTCATGGTGTCGCGCACGTCGCAGGGGCCGGTCTCGATGACCAGCTCGGCGGCCCAGGTGTTGATCGACTTGGCGATGCCCTCGCCCAGGCTCATCAACTTGCCGCCGCTGGCGTAGTCGTTCTTGACCGGCCAGAACGGCCGGCTGCCCCCGCACTTCGACTTGAAGAGCGACTCCTGCTTGAACTCGTAGGCCTTCTTGCCGTCGGCGAACGGCACCTTGATCGTGCCGTTGAGCGGCATCCCCTTCTCGAGGGCCGTGACGAGGCCGAACATCTTCGCGGTCGAGCCGAACTGGTAGCCGTTGGGGCCGCCGCCGTACTTCTGGTCGACGTTGATGTTGGTCTGCATCTTCTCGAAGTCGCTGGCCTGCGCCATCGCGAGGATCTTGCCGGTGCCGGGCTCGAGGATGGTGGCCGCGGCGCCGAGGTTCTGCTTGTTGCCGATCTTCACCGCCTTGGTGATCTCCTTCTGCGCCGCCTTCTGCATGGCCGGCTTCAAGGTGGTGCGGATGGTGAGGCCGCCCTGGTTGATCGTCTTGAGCCGGTCGGCGGGGGTCTTGCCCAGCACCGCCATCTGTGGCGACTTCTGGAGGTACTCGAGGACGTAGGCGCAGAAGTAGGGCTGCGGGGAGCGGTGGCACACGCCCTTGACCGGCTGCTTGCGGATCATCTTCTTGACCGGGACCTTCTTGGCCGCGGTGACGTCCTTGGGGGTGGCCACGCCCAGCGACTGCATCCGGTCGAGCACGACGTTGCGCCGGGCCTCGGCCGCCTTCGGGTTGAGCACCGGGTTGTAGGCCGTCGGCTGCTGCACGACGCCGGCCAGCAGGGCGGCCTGCCCGAGCGACAGCTTGCTGGCAGGGACGCCGAAGTAGTTGAGCGAGGCCGCCTCGACGCCGTAGGCCTGGTCGCCGTAGTAGACGAGGTTGAGGTAGCCCTCGAGGATCTGGTCCTTGGTGAAGTTCTCCTCGACGTTCAGCGCGTACTTCAGCTCCTGGAGCTTGCGCGAGTAGGTCTTGCTCGTGGCAGCCCTGGCGGCACCCTTGTCACCCTTCTTCAGGGCGTTCTCCTGGAGGGTGATCTTGACGAACTGCTGGGTGAGGGTGGACGCGCCCTGCACCGAGCCCCCCTGCAGGTTCGAGATCATCGCGCGGCTGAAGCCACGCATGTCGAGCCCGCCGTGGTTGTAGAAGCGCGAGTCCTCGATGGCGATCTGCGCGTTCTGCATGTTCTTGGAGATCTTCTTCAGCGGCACGATGATGCGGTTCTCGTCGTACGGGTTGGCGATCAGCTTGCCGTCGGCGTCGAGGATGCGTGACTGCTGGGCCAGCGGCGAGACGGTGAACTCGCTCGGCAGGTCGTTGAAGAAGCTGACGCCGCCCTTGGCGGCCTCCCCGGTGGCACCGACCGCCGGGATGGCGAGCCCCGCCATCAGCAGCCCCGCCACGGTGCTCAGCACGACGAAGCCGAACAGGAGCCGGAGCACGGCTGAGACATTGTGGGCACGACCGTCCATGCCGCAAGGGTAACCCGCGGATGGCGGTCGCCCCGCCACCGTGCGGGTGGTGGACACGTGTGCGTGAAGGGTCGGGCGGTTCTGCTCAGAATAACCGGGTCACCGCGTCGGACACCATGCGGGTGCTGGACGGATCAACCGTTCGGCTGACTCCTCGACCGTTTCGGACGATATCCAGGCTCGACCCGACCTTTATAGCGTTGAGGGAGTCGCCGGTCACGAACGGCGGGGCGCAGTCGGGGCAGCACCACGAACAGAGGTCGACATGAGCATTGCAACCGCCGTCGCACCCACGGAGGGTCAGTGGGTCGCGGACTGGACCGGTATGGGTCGCTGCGCCGGGGCCGACCCTGACGCGCTGTTCGTGCAGGGCAAGGCCCAGCGCGCCGCCAAGACGGTCTGCAAGGGCTGCCCGGTGGTGGCCGAGTGCCTCGCCGACGCCCTCGACAACCGCACCGAGTTCGGCGTGTGGGGTGGGATGACCGAGCGCGAGCGCCGGGCCCTGCTGCGCCGTCGCCCCGACGTCCGCTCGTGGACCGAGCTGCTCACCCAGGCCAAGATCGGCACCCTCCGGGGCGCCATCGCCTGAACCGCCCCCGCGCCCCCGTGGGGCGCCAGCACCTGAACGGTCCGGGCCGGTTCCGGATGCCGGGTTCAGCCGGCGGCGAGCGCGTCGCCGACGGTGCGCAGCCCCTCGAGGTCGTGGATGTCGGTCGCGCTCGCGGGGACCGTCGAGAGCCGCACCCCTCGGTGGCCCGCCACGAACCGGCGCACGTGCCCCTCGTGCCGGGTGGCCACCGCCGCGAGGTCGGCGTGCAGGCGCAGCAGCGCCGAGGTCAGGCCGGCCAGGTCGTCGTCACCGGCACCCGCCGACGTGGCGCGGTCCTCGAGCTGCTCCGCGGCGGCGGCGGCCCGGCTGCCGCTCAGGGCCGGCGCGGCCAGCGTCTGCATGCGGTTCACGACGACGCCGGCGAGCGGCATCCCCTCGCTCTCGAGCCGGTCCACGAAGTAGGCCGCCTCGCGCAGGGCGTCGCGCTCGGGAGCCGCGACCACGACGAAGGCCGTGGCGGGCTCCTTGAGCAGGGCGTAGGTGACGTCGGCGCGCTCGCGGAAGCCACCGAACATGGTGTCGAGGGCCGCCACGAAGGTCTGCACGTCGGCGAGCAGCTGGCCACCGAGGACCTTGGAGATGGTCGCCGCGGTGATCGTGGCGCCGACCGAGAACACCTTGAGGTAGGCCCGGCCACCGGCCCGGGCCGGCGCGGTGAGCAGCCGGATGAAGCGCCCGTCGAGGAAGGAGCCGAGCCGCTTCGGCGCGTCGAGGAAGTCGAGGGCCGAGCGGGACGGCGGGGTGTCGACGACGATGAGGTCCCAGGTGCCCTCGCGCTCGGCCTCGGCGCGCAGCTGCCCCAGCTTCTCCATCGCCATGTACTCCTGGGTGCCCGCGAACGAGCTGGAGACCGACTGGTAGAAGGGGTTCGCGAGGATCTGGGCCGCCTTGTCGGGGGTCGAGTGCGCCTCGACCACCTCGTCGAAGGTGCGCTTCATGTCGAGCATCATGGCGTGCAGCGACCCGCCCGCCTCGTCGCCGACGCCGGCCACCGGCCGCGGAGTGTTGTCGAGCTCGGTGAGCCCGAGCGACTGGGCCAGGCGACGCGCGGGGTCGATGGTGAGCACGACCACGCGGCGCCCCGACTCGGCGGCGCGCAGGCCGAGCGCCGCCGCCGTGGTGGTCTTGCCGACGCCGCCCGAGCCGCAGCACACGATGATGCCGGTGGCCGGGTCGGCGAGCAGCGCGTCGATGCCGATGTCCTCGGGAGCGGTGGTGCGCGCCTCCTGCGCGGCCCGGGAGGAGCGTGCGGTGCTGCCGGAACGGGCGGCCATCAGCGCACCCCCTGCTCGATCAGCTCGTCGGCGAGCACCGCGATGCCGCCGTCCTCGATGCCCTGCGCGAGCACCGGCAGGCTCAGGGTGGGCCGGCCCTGCGAGGCCACCTCGTCGGTCAGCGAGTGCTCGAGCTCGACCCGCTCGGCGTGGTCGTGGGCCTCGCTCAGCAGCCCGCTCACGGTCCTGGCCGCGGCTCGCACCCCCACGGCGGCGAGGTCGTCGCGCACCCGGGCCGCCACCCGCTCCGGCTCCGCGGCGGCGGTGTCGAGCAGCGCCTCGTCGACCAGCGGCTCGCGCACCTGGTTGACGATGACGGCGCCGAGGCCGAACCCGGCATCCGACAGCTCGCCGATCGCGTCGACGGTCTCCTGCACCGGCATCTCCTCGAGCAGGGTCACCACGTGCACCACGCTCTGCCGGTCGCGCAGCATGCGGGTGATCGACTCGGCCTGGCTGTGGATCGGCCCCATCCGGGCGAGGTCGGCCACCTGCACGTTGACGTTGAGGAAGCGGGTGATCCGGCCCGTGGGGGGCGCGTCGAGCACCACGGCATCCCAGGCCTTGGGGCCCTGGTGGCGTCGGGTGCCCGTGGTGCGGCCGACCGCCTCGTAGACCTTGCCGATGAGCAGCACGTCGCGCACGCCGGGGGCGATGGTGGTCGCGAAGTCGATGACGCCCATCCGCTCCAGCGCCCCGCCGGCACGGCCGAGCTTGTAGAAGAGCTGGAGGTACTCGAGCAGGGCGGCCTTGGCGTCGACCGAGATGCCCCACACCTCGCCGCCGCCGGCGTGGCTGACCAGCCGCACCTCCTCGATGCCGAGCGGGGGCACGTCGAAGGTCTGGCTGATGCCCTGGCGGCCCTCGACCTCCGCGACCAGCACCCGCTTGCCCTGGCGGGACAGGGCCAGCGCCAGGGCCGACGCCACGGTCGTCTTGCCGACGCCTCCCTTGCCGGTGACCACGTGCAGGCGCACGCCGTCCATCGCGCGCGAGAGGGGAGGGGTCGACACGGCATCCACCCTAAAGGGGGTCGCGGCACGGCCCGGATGCCGCCCGCACACCTTCGACGGCGGCCGCCGGTCAGTGCGTGGTGAGGGTGAGCTCCTCGATCTCGGCGAGCACGAGGAGGTAGGCGGTGCTGTCGGGGTCGATGACGTCGAAGTGGTCGGCGCCGCGGGCGACGGCGGTGCGCAGCGGCTCGTCGGCGGCGCGCGAGGCGACGTAGGCGTCGACCACCTCGGCCGGGACGACGTCGTCGAGCTCGCCGGTGACGATGACCGCCGGGCGGGTGAGGTGCTGGCGGGCGGGGTCGGCGTCGGCCCAGGCGTCGGGTGCCTCGTCGGGGGTGCTGCCGACGAGCTCGCGGGCCGCGTGGTTGCTCAGGCCGAGCCGGTGCGCCTCTCCGAGGTGGGCCACCGGGGCGAGCGCCACCACGCCGGTGACCCACGGGGCGTGGTCGCTGGAGGCGAGCCAGAGCACCAGGTGGCCGCCGGCCGAGTGGCCGACCACGACGACCCGGTCGGGCAGGTGGGTGTCGGCGTGCACGGACTCGAGTCGGGCCAGCACCGAGGCGCCGGTGCCGGGCCAGCCCCCGCCCGGCATCCCGATGCGGGGGTACTCGAGGTTGGCGACGTGGAAGCCGTCGCGGGCCAGCGCCTCGGCGAGCGGGTTGGTGGAGCTGCGGTCGTACTGCTCGCGCCAGAAGCCGCCGTGCACCAGGGCGACGGTGACGTGCCGGGCCCGGCCGGGGGTCGGTTCCCACACGTCGTAGACGTCGGTCTGCAGCGGGCCGGTGACCTCGGTGCGGTCGGGCGGGCGGGGGCTGCGCCGCAGGGTGCCGGGGTCGTCGTCGCTCATCTCCGCCACGGTAGCCGCCGGGTGCGACGGCGCTAGGGTGACGGGCATGACGACGTACGAGTACGCCACGGTGCCGCTGATCGTGCACGCCACCAAGCAGATCCTCGACCAGTGGGGTGAGGACGGCTGGGAGCTGGTGCAGGTCCTGGTGATGCCCGAGGGCAACCTCGTGGCCTACCTCAAGCGCCCGAGGGCCTGAGCCGTGGGAGAGGTCGAGCAGCGGCTGGCAGAGCTCGGGCTGGAGGTGCCCGAGCTCGTGCCACCGGTCGCCGCCTACGTCCCCGCCGTGCTCGACGGCTCGCGGGTCTACGTCTCGGGCCAGCTGCCGATGGTGCGCGGCGCGATGCCCGAGACCGGTCGCGTCGGGGAGGGGCCCGGGCTGGTGTCGCCCGAGCGCGCCAAGGAGCTCGCGGCGTTCTGCGCGCTCAACGTCATCGCCGCCGTGAAGTCGGTGGTCGGTGACCTCGACCGGGTCGAGCGGGTGGTCAAGGTGGTCGGCTTCGTGGCGTCGGACCCGTCCTTCACGGGGCAGCCGGTGGTCGTCAACGGCGCCTCGGAGCTGTTTGCCGCGGCGTTCGGCTCCGCGGGGGTGCACGCGCGCTCGGCCGTCGGCGTGATGGCCCTGCCCCTCGACGCGCCGGTCGAGGTCGAGGCGATCCTGCACGTGCGGGACTGACCGCCGGTGGGGGCGGGTGAGGGGCCCGCGGACCGCGCGGGTGAGTGGCCGCCAGTCGGCGGCGGTGAGGGTGCCGCGGACGCCGCGGGCACGGCATCCCGGCGTGGTGCGGATGCCGTCGGTTCCCGTCGCGTCGTCGACCACCCGATCTCCCGCGACCCCGGGCTGGGGGCGCGGGCTGCCGAGTGGCTGGCCGCGGCAGAGCGGGTGGTGGTGGAGCCGCGGGGCGCGTCGACGGTGATGCTGGTGCGCGACGGGACGTCGGGGCCCGAGGTCTACGTGCAGCGGCGGGTGGCGACCATGGAGTTCGCGCCGTCGACCGTGGTCTTTCCGGGGGGCGGCATCGACCCCGCCGACTCCGCCCTGCCGCTGACGACCCCGGGGCTGGCCGAGCTCGCCGCGTCGATGGGTGCGCCGGTCGAGGTCGCTGCTCCCTATGCCGCGGCGGCCGTGCGCGAGGTCGAGGAGGAGTGCGGGGTGCGCCTGTCGGTGGCCGACCTGCGCGGGCGGGCGCACTGGGTGACACCGGAGTTCGAGCCGCGCCGCTACGACACGTGGATCCTCGCCGCGGGGATGCCGGACGACCAGGAGGCGCGGGGGACGACCACGGAGTCCGACCACAGTGCCTGGGTGCGGCCGGGCGACCTGCTGGCCCGGCACGCGGCCGGCGAGGTGCGGATGCTGCCGCCGACGGTGGTGTCGCTGGAGCAGCTCGCCCGGTTCGGCTCCGCGGCAGACTTCCTGGCCGACCGGCCGGTGGTGGCGAAGGTGCTGCCGGTGCTGGTCGTGGGTGCGGACGGCCGGCCGGTGCTCCGCACCGAGATGCCGTGACGCCCTGGCTGCGCGAACCCTCCGACTGCGCCGTTGGACGGACGAACGAGCCCGCGTGGCGGTCTCGCCCGCACGACGGCCGCGCGTCAGGATGCGGTTGTCCGTCCGTAGGAGCGCCTAGGCGGGTCACCGGGCACTCGCCCCTCCCGCACGTCGCGCCATGACCGCAGTGTCCAGCGGACCCAGGGCTGGTCACCCATGACGTCCTCGAACGCGTAGCGCAACGAGGAGTAGCCGAAGACGGCGAGCTCGGTGTGCCGCCGGCAGTCCTTGAGGAGGCCTTTGCGTGTGCCGTGGTGCTCGAATCCCTCGGCTTCCACCACGAGGAGGAGCTCCTCGCTCCCGAGGTCGACCACGGCATACAGCCCGGGCGCCCAGAGCTCGAGCTGGGGTGCCAGCTCGAACCCCTCCTCGATGCACAGGGCGCGCAACACCGACTCGAAGGGGTTTGCTGCACTGCCGTCCGCGTGGGCCGCGACCCGTCGAACCTGCCGGGCACCCGGACCGGCGGCTCGGGAGGCTGCCTCGCGCAGCTCCGCCTTCGTCACCGCCCGGCCGCGAAGTGCGGAGTCAGCAACGGCCAGTGCCTCATCGAACGGAAGGGCGCGAGCGCAGTCGAGCACCGTGCGCAGAGGCACGGTGACGCCGTGTCGCACCTCGTCAGGGCCCAGTTCGGCGTGGTGTGGCCGAATCCCGACCCGTTGCTTCTCGCGCAAGCGACGATTGCGCGGCACGGTGACCCAGGCGGCATCCGGAACCGTCTTGACCTTCCACCCATGGTGCACCGCGGCACTGACGTGCGAGAGGGCCGCGCTGCGCGACTGCGCGATGGCCAGCTGCGCCGCGGTCGACGGGAGCACGTAGCGGCCCTTCGTGGCCCGCACGACCGTACCGTCGACGACCGATCGTCGGATCAGCCGCGCCGGGTGAGCCGCCCGGAGCTCGCTCCACACCGTGACGCCGCCCAGGCGGATGACGGTCTCGGCCACGTCCTTGGTCTTCCCCCGCTGTCGCACCCGCCCATCGTGGCGCGCGGACGGAGACGGCCGCTGGCGTCATCCACAGGCCTCGAGCGCTCCCAAGGACGGACAAAGGAGGGCGTGGCGGGCGTTCCCGTGCTCCATCTGCGGTCACGGCAGATCAGCTCAAGCCGCTTGTCCGTCCGTGCGCGCAGTCGGGCGGAAGGGCGCGGATGGGCGGTGTGGGGGAGTGGGCCACGGCATACTCGGGCTGGTGAGTGCCACTCCGCCGCCGTCGGTGACCGCCCCGTGGTCCGGGGGCGACGTCACGGCGCGGGCCCACTGCGTGCTGGCCCCGAACCCCGGCCCGATGACGCTCGACGGCACCAACACCTGGGTGCTGCTCGAGCCGGGCTCGACCGAGGCGGTCGTCATCGACCCCGGCCCGCTGCACGAGGGCCACCTCGCCGCGGTGCTGCAGGTCGTCGAGGCACGCGGTGCCCGGGTGGCCGCGACCGTGCTCACCCACGGGCACCACGACCACGCGGAGGGCGCGCCCCGCTTCGCCGAGCTCACGGGCACGCGGGTGCGGGCCGTGGGCCGCGGCCACGACGACCTCGGTGACGGTGACGTGCTCACCACGGGCGGGCTCGAGCTGCGGGTGGTCACCACGCCGGGGCACACCTCCGACTCCATCTCCTTCGCCCTGCCCGCCGACTCGGCCCTGCTCACCGGCGACACCGTGCTCGGCCGCGGCACCACGGTCGTCGCCCACCCCGACGGCGAGCTCGCCGCCTACCTCGACTCCCTCGAGCGGCTCCGCTCGCTCACCGGCGACGGCTCGGTCGTGCGGATCCTGCCCGGGCACGGCCCGGTGGTGCCGGATGCCGCCGCGATGGTCGCGTTCTACCGGGTTCACCGCGCCGAGCGGCTCGACCAGGTGCGCCAGGCGCTCGCCGACGGCGCGGCAGTCGAACCCGACCCGGTGGAGGGGGTGCTGCGGCGCGTCTACGCCGAGGTGCCGCCGGCGGTGTGGCCGGCGGCGCGGCTGTCGATCCGCGCGCAGCTGGAGTACCTGTCGCGCTGAGCGCGGATGCCGTGCCGCTGCGTCAGCAGGCCGGATGCCGTACCGCTCGGGTGAGCGGACCGGATGTGCCGCTGGTCAGCGGGCGCGACGCTTGAGCCGCTCGACGTCCATGAGCAGCACCGCGCGTGCCTCGAGGCGCAGCCAGCCGCGCGAGGCGAAGTCGGCCAGCGCCTTGTTGACGGTCTCGCGGGAGGCGCCGACGAGCTGGGCGAGCTCCTCCTGGGTCAGGTCGTGGTGCACGTGCACGCCGTCGTCCGCAGTCCGACCGAACCGGTCCGCGAGATCCAGCAGCGCCTTCGCCACCCGGCCCGGGACGTCGGAGAAGACCAGGTCCGCCACGACGTCGTTCGCGCGACGGAGCCGTCCGGCCAGCTGGGCCAGCAGCCCCCGGGCGACGCCGGGCCGGCCGTCGAGCCACTTGAGAAGGTCCTCGTGGGACAGCGACGAGAACGTCGCGTCGGTGACGGCGGTGACGGTGGCCGAGCGGGGGCCCGGGTCGAACAGCGACAGCTCCCCGAACATCTGGCCCGGGCCCTGGATCGCCAGCAGGTTCTCGCGCCCGTCGGAGGAGGTCCGGCCGAGCTTCACCTTGCCCTCGGTGACGATGTAGAGCTTGTCGCCCTCGTCACCCTCGTGGAACAACACCTCGCCTCGGCGCAGCCGCGTCTCGGTCATCGACGCGCGCAACGCGGTCGCGGCTTCGTCGTCGAGAGCGCTGAACAGCGGTGACTGGCGCAGCACGTCGTTGTCCACCGGGTCGTTCCTTCCACTCGTGTGGCAGCACCTGCCGACCGGGACGGTCGGGCCCGGGTGCTTCAGGTCACAGTCTGTCGTATCACCCCACACCAGCGCCAAGACGACCCCCTTTACGCTGGGCGCGTGCCCGAGACCTCCCTGGTCCGGCGTGCCCGCAAGATCGACCGGGTGCTCGCCGAGACCTATCCCGACGCCCGCTGCGAGCTCGACTTCGACAACGCCTTCGAGCTGCTCGTCGTCACGGTCCTCTCCGCGCAGACCACCGACCGGCGGGTCAACGCCGTACGCCCGGCGCTCTTCTCCGCCTACCCCGACGCGCCCGCCATGGCCGCCGCGGACCGGGCCCGGCTCGAGGAGCTGATCATGCCGACGGGCTTCTTCCGGGCGAAGACCGAGTCGCTGCTCAAGCTGTCCCAGGCACTGGTCGAGAGGTACGACGGACAGGTCCCCGCCAGGCTCGAGGACCTGGTGACCCTCCCGGGGGTCGGGCGCAAGACCGCCAACGTCGTCCTCGGCGACGGCTTCGGCAAGCCTGGCATCACCGTGGACACGCATGTCGGGCGGCTCGCCCGCCGCTTCGGGTGGACCACGGAGACCGACCCGGTCAAGGTCGAGCACGCCGTCGGGGCGCTGT
>JBJMHU010000129.1:0-13563 GCA_045807225.1 Ornithinibacter sp.
CCCCCGACGACCGGGGCCGGCTCGACCGGCCCCGGTCGTCCGGCGTACCGGCCCGGTTGGATGCCGTGCGCCCCACCCTTCCGATGCCGTGCGCCCCACCCTTCCGATGCCGGGCGCCAGACCCTTCGGACGCCGTGCGCCGCCAGCAGGTCGGATGCCGCCCGCCCGACCCCGCCCGGATAGGGTCGGCCCGTGCCCGACCGGACCGCAGCAGCAGGCAGTTCCGCCACTCCGCCAGCGCTGGCCGACGCCCCGGTCGTGGCCCACGCGATCCGCGGCGGGTTCGTGGAGTCGGCCCACCGCGCGACGATCGCGGTGACGGACGCCCACGGCGCCCTGGCTCACGCCTGGGGCGCCGCCGGTGACCCGGTCTTCCCGCGCAGCTCGAACAAGCCGATCCAGGCTGTGGCCATGCTGCGCGCCGGCCTCACCCTGCCCCCGCAGCACCTGGCCCTGGCCTGCGCCAGCCACTCCGGGCAGCCCTTCCACCTCGAGGGCGTGCGCGACATGCTCGGCGCCGCCGGCCTGACCGAGGCCGACCTGCAGAACACCCCCGACCTGCCCTACGACCCCGACGAGCGTGACGTCTGGGTCGCCGCCGGTCGCGCCGCCCGCCCGCTGGCCCAGAACTGCTCGGGCAAGCACGCCGCCATGCTCGCCACCTGCCGCCTCAACGGTTGGGACCTCACCACCTACCGCGACCCCGACCACCCGCTGCAGCGCCGAATGGCCGAGACCCTGGCCGACCTCGCCGCGGAGCCGGTCGCGGCCACGGCCGTCGACGGGTGCGGCGCCCCCGTCATGGCTGTCTCCCTGACCGGGCTGGCCCGCGCCTTCGGCCGGATCGCCACGGGTGAGCCCGGCACCCCGGAGGCCGCCGTCACCGCCGCCATGCGCGCCCATCCCGAGTTCGTCGGCGGCACCCGGCGTGACGTCACCGCCCTGATCCGCGGCACCGAGGGCCTCATCGGCAAGGACGGCGCCGAGGCGGTCTACGCGGTAGGGCTGGCCGACGGCCGCGGCGTCGCACTCAAGGTGGCCGACGGCGGCCAGCGAGCCCGGCCCGTCGTGCTCGCGGCGGTGCTGCGCCGTCTGGGCGTGCCGTCCACGGCCTACGACCGACTCGAGGACGCCCGGATCCTCGGCCACGGCGAGCCGGTCGGCGCGGTGGTCGCCGTCGGCATCGCGCAGTGAGCCGCCGATGAGGGCGGTGCTGCAGCGGGTCTCCCGGGCCACGGTGACGGTCGACGGCCAGGTCGTCGGCGAGCTGACCCGACCCGGCATCCTCGCGCTCGTCGGGGTCACCCACGACGACGGGCCGGGGCAGGTGGCCCTCCTGGCCCGCAAGATCACCGACCTGCGCATCCTGCACGGCGAGCGGTCGGTGCTCGACGAGGGCGCCCCGGTGCTGGTGGTCAGCCAGTTCACCCTCTACGCCGACACCCGCAAGGGCCGCCGTCCCTCGTGGAACGCCGCCGCTCCCGCGCCGGTCGCGGAGCCCGTGGTCGACCAGGTGGTGGAGGCACTGCGAGCCCGCGGGGTCGAGGTGCAGACCGGCCGGTTCGGCGCCCACATGGACGTCGAGCTCGTCAATGACGGCCCAGTGACGATCCTGCTCGAGGTCTGACGCCTACGCTGGTCCCATGTCGTCGCTCGCGCAGCTCCAGCACTGGATCGTCCTCGGCCTGTCCGTCGTGGCCCTCGGCGTCGAGCTCTACGCGCTCGTCGACTGCCTGCGCCGCCGTGCCGACGCGTTCACGGCGGCCGGCAAGCGCACCAAGCAGTTCTGGCTGCTGGTCACCGGCGTCGCCGCCCTGCTGGGCGTCGTCGCCCTCGGCGGGATCGGCTTCCTCGCCATCATCGCGATCGTGGCCGCCGGGGTCTACCTCGCCGACGTCAAGCCGGCGCTCGACCAGGTCATGGGCCGCGGCCAGGGCAACTCGGGCCCCTACGGCCCCTGGTGAGCCACGCCTGAGCGACCAGCACGCGGGGGAACTGAACCCGGGGGAGCCGCAGTCGGCCCCGGCGCCACGGCATCCCAGCTGACCGTCAGCTCACCCAGCCGCCAGCGTGACGGGCCGTCGAGGACCGGCCACCCGGCATCCCGCAGTGCCCCCACGGTCGCGAGGAACCGCTGCCGGATGCCGTACGCCGCCTGCGGTGCCTGCCGCGCCCACACGTCGTCGAGGTCGGTGAGCAGCCGGTGAATGCCCTCGCCGGGCACGTTGCGGTGGATCAGGGCCTTGGGCAGGCGCTCGGCCACCACCCCGGGGCGCTCGAGCCCGCGCAGCCGCCAGCTCAACGACAGGCTCTGCGCCCCGTCAGCGGTCACGGCCACCCAGGTGGCCAGCCGACCCAGCTCGTCGCAGGTGCCGTCGACGAGCAGGCCGTCGGGGGCCAGCCGGGCCACCGTGGTGGCCCAGGCCCCGGCCACCTGGGCCTCGTCGTACTGCCGCAGCACGTTGAACGCGCGCACCCCCACCGGCCGCGCCCCACCGGGCAGCGGCACCTCGAACCCGCCGAGCCCGAAGCGCAGCCCCGTCCGCTCGAGCGGGCGGGCAGCCGCCACCCGCGCCGGGTCGATCTCGATGCCGACCACCTCGACGTCGGGGCGCACCCGCCGCAGCCGGTCGTGCAGCTCCAGGGCGGTGACCGGGGAGGCGCCGTAGCCGAGGTCGACCACCACCGGGGCAGCGCCCGCACGCCGCAGTCGCCAGCCCTGCGGGCCGGCCAGCCAGCGGTCGCAGCGGCGCAGCCGGTTCGGGTTCGTCGTCCCCCGGGTGATCACCCCGACGGGTCGCGGCTGCGGCACGGCCCCAGCGTAGAACCGCTTACCCTGAGGGGGTGCGGGAGTGGTGGCGGGAGCGGTCACGAGAGGGCCAGGTCAGCCTCTCGATGGTGGCCCTCGTCGTCTCGCTCCTCGCAGCCCTCAGCCTCGGCCTCACCTCCTGGGTGCCGCAGGTGCTCGAGCGCGACATCGGGGTGTACGACGCGGCCCCCGGGCTGCTCGAGGTGGCGCAGGGCGCGCGCGGCGTGCAGTCGCTCGGCGCCGGCCTCTCGGTGGCCCTCTACGACTCGGGCTTCCGACTGGCCAGGGGCAGCACGGTGCTCGCCGACACGGTGACCCGCGGCGCCCCGGTCACCGCCATGATGGGCACGATCGAGGAGGTCGACGGGCACCCGCGCGAGCGCGTGACCGACTCCCTGATGCACGTGCGGATCGACGCCGTCACCCGGGTCAAGGACACCGTGCGCTACGTCGGCGTCGTCCACGACGACACCACGAGCAAGCCGCTGCGCATCGACTTCCAACCGATCGACGGACGGATCCGGATGGATGCCGCGGTGTCCGGGGCCGACGCGGTCGCCATCCACCTCGACTGGCGGCCCGCGACCGTGGGCATCGCGCCGGCCCTGCCCGAACGCAACCTGCGCGAGCGCGCCTACTGGGTCGACCCGACGGTCGTCGAGCAGCCGGCCTTCACCTGGGTGCTCGGCACCGACGTGTCGATCGGGCCGGTGCAGGTGCCGCGCGCGGTCGACCTGCGCCAGGACGGCCGGATCGCCCTGCACGTGTGGGCCCCCCGGGCCGTGGTCACCGTCACGGACACCCCCCGCGACACCGTGACAGACTCGAACGCATGAGCAGCCCGGCCGCCCCCACGCACCCGCAGCGGGTCGCGATGGTCACCGTGCACACCTCCCCGCTGGCCCAGCCCGGCGAGGGTGACGCCGGCGGCATGAACGTCTACGTGCTCGAGGTGGCCCGCCAGCTGGCTCGCCGCGGCATCGCGGTCGACCTGTTCACCCGCACCACGAGCGCCTCCCAGGCCGCCGTCGTCGAGGTCGAGCCCGGGGTCGTCGTGCGGCACGTGCCGGCCGGCCCCTACGAGGGGCTCTCGAAGGAGGACCTCCCCGGCCAGCTCTGCGCCTTCGCCGCCGGCATGATGCGGGTGGCCGCGCACGCCCCGCCCGGCTACTACGACCTGGTGCACAGCCACTACTGGCTCTCGGGCCAGGTGGGCTGGCTCGCCGCCGACCGGTGGGGCGTGCCGCTGGTGCACACGATGCACACCATGGCGCGGGTCAAGAACCTGCACCTCGCCGACGGTGACCTGCCCGAGCCGATCGGCCGCGAGATCGGCGAGGCCCAGGTCGTCGAGGCGGCCGACCGCCTGGTGGCCAACACCGCACGCGAGGCCGCCGAGCTCGTCGAGCTCTACGATGCCGACCCCGACCGAGTGGTCGTGGCCGAGCCGGGCGTCGACCTCGCCGTCTTCCGCCCCGGGTCCCAGCTCGAGGCGCGGGCCGCCGTCGGCATCCCCTCGGATGCCGTGCTCCTGCTGTTCGTCGGGCGGATCCAGCCGCTCAAGGCGCCCGACGTGCTCGTCAAGGCGGCCGCCGAGCTGGTGCGCCGCCGTCCCGACCTGCGCTCGCGGCTGGTCGTCGGCATCCTGGGCGGCGCCAGCGGGTCCGGGGTGCGCAACCCGATGGGGCTGACCGAGCTGGCCGAGCAGCGCGGCATCGGGAGCCTCGTGCGCTTCGTGCCGCCGGTCGACCGGCCGAGCCTGGCCCAGTGGTACCGCGCGGCCGACGTGCTGGCCGTGCCCTCGCACAACGAGTCGTTCGGCCTGGTGGCGGTCGAGGCACAGGCGTGCGGCACCCCCGTGGTGGCCGCCAACGTCGGGGGCCTGCCGACCGCAGTGGGCGACGCCGGCATCCTCGTCGACGGTCACGACACGGCCGACTGGGCCACCGCCATCGCCGGGGTGGTGCTCGACCGGGACCGGTGGGCCGGCCTGTCCCGGGCCTCCGCAGAGCACGGAGCCGGCTTCGGTTGGGCGCGCACCGCCGAACGGCTCGCGGAGGTCTACGCCGACGCGATGGCCCGGCCGCGCGAGGCGTCGATCAACGACGCCGAGACGCTCACCGGCATCCCGCAGGCGGTCATCCCATGACCGACGGCGCCACCCTGGCCGCGACCGTCGAGGCCTACCTGTGCGAGTCCGGTCACGACTGGGAACGCGGCACGCGCGACGGCGAGTACGTCGTCTCGCTGCCCGGCGAGAAGAAGCTGAAGACGGTGGCCTCGGTCGTGGTGTCCGACATGGCCCTGTCGGTGTCGGCGTTCGTCATCCGCAACCCCGACGAGAACCACGACCAGGTCTATCGCTTCCTGCTGCGCCGCAACCTGCGACTGCCGGGGCTCGCCTACGCCGTCGACAAGGCCGGCGACGTCTACGTCACCGGCCGCATCCCGGCCGCCGGGGTGGACCCCGAGGCACTCGACCAGCTGCTCGGGGTGGTGCTCACCGCTGCCGACGAGCCGTTCAACGAGCTGCTCGTCATGGGCTTCCTCAGCTCGATGCGCAAGGAGTGGGAGTGGCGGGTCTCGCGCGGCGAGAGCCTGCGCAACCTCGAGGCGTTCCGCAGCATCCTGGCCCGGCCGGGCGACCCCGGTCCCGCGGACCAGCCCGCCTGACCCGGCCCGCGCCCGATGGCTAGGCTGGCGCCATGACGGCACACACGCTCATCCTGCTGCGTCACGGCGAGTCCGACTGGAACCAGAAGAACCTGTTCACCGGGTGGGTCGACGTCGACCTCACCGAGAAGGGGCGCGCCGAGGCGGTGCGCGGTGGGGTCCTCCTCTCCGAGGCCGGGCTGCTCCCCGACGTCGTGCACACCTCGGTGCTGCGCCGCGCCATCACCACCGCCAACCTGGCGCTCGACGCCGCCAACCGGCACTGGATCCCCGTGCGCCGCAGCTGGCGGCTCAACGAGCGGCACTACGGCGCGCTGCAGGGCCTCGACAAGGCGGCCACCCGCGACAAGTACGGCGACGAGCAGTTCATGCTCTGGCGCCGCAGCTTCGACACCCCGCCGCCGCCCATCGAGGTGGGCAGTGAGTTCGACCAGACCGGCGACCCGCGCTACGCCGGAGTCGACGTGCCGCTCACGGAGTGCCTCGCCGACGTCATCCCGCGGATGATGCCCTACTGGGAGAACGAGATCCAGGCCGACCTCACCGCCGGCCACACCGTGCTGGTCACCGCCCACGGCAACTCGTTGCGGGCCCTGGTCAAGCACCTCGACGGCATCAGCGACGACGACATCGCCGGGCTGAACATCCCCACCGGCATGCCCTTGGTCTACCGGCTCGGCGGCGACTTCATGCCGACCGGCCCCGGCGAGTACCTGGACCCGGAGGCCGCCGCGGCCGCCGCCGCGGCCGTCGCCAACCAGGGCCGCTGACCGGCCCTGCTCAGCGCACCCGCGGCCACAGGTCGCGCGGGTCGCGGCGACGGAACAGCGCGTCGATTGCAGGGAGCCGCCGGCCACGCCGGTCCCAGGTGATCAGGGAGTAGACCGCCGCACGTCGGAAGTCGGCGACGTCGAGCACCCCGGTGCCGCCGTGCAGCGCGGTGACCTTCGAGGCCGGGTAGGTGTTCGACGACGCAGCCACCAGCTGGGCGCGCGCGGCTGCCGGCGCGACGACGAGGAAGCGGCTGACGTCCGCGCGGAATGCCGGCAGGCGGGTGGCGAAGGGTGTGGCCGGGTCGGCGTCGTCGAGGACCTTGGTCGTCTCGACGTCGAGCGGACCGGCCTCGCCGCGACCGTCGCCCGCGACCCGCACGCTGCGCAGCAGGGCGCCGCTGGGCAGGTCGGTGTGGGCGACGACCACCCGCCCCGGGCCGGGGACCTGACCCCGTGCCGCCTGCACGAGCACGTCACCGGGCACGGCCGCCTCCAGCGTGATGCGGCTGCGCACCACCGAGGCCGCCAGCCCGGTGCAGGCCGCGACGAACGGGCCGAGGGCGTCGAGCAGCGACTCGGCCAGCGGCCCCGACGGGCTCGGAGTGGGGAGCCCGAGCGGTGTCGCACCGAGCGGGCCGGCGTCGTAGCCGTCGAGGTGCACCCGGAAGGCCGGGGGCAGGGCCCCGCCCAGCGGCACCGTCGCCACCCCGTCGTCCAGGAGCACCTCGGTCCAGCTGCGGCCGACCAGGCCGTTGCGCCCGTAGTCCACCACCGGTGAGAACGACGCCTCGAGCACCGTCGGCCGAGCCAGCAGCAGCACCGCGCCCGGCCCGCGCCCGGACCTCGTCCTGGCCTCGATGGCGATCGGCACGACGTCGTCGCGGAAGGTGACCCGGTCCCTCACCAGGCCGACCGGGGCGAGCGACCCGGGGTCGGCGCCGACGGCGCCCGCCCACATCCGCACCAGGGTGCCCCCGGTGCCGCTGGCATCGGCCGACGCCGCCACGACCACTCGCTGGCCGGCCACGTCGTCGGCCCAGAGCAGGTGCGCCCGGGGCGACGCACCGGCCACCAGGGCGGCGACCCCCGCATCCTGCGCGAGGCCACCTCGGGCCGGCCAGGTGTTCGCCGCGACCCACACGGGGTCGCCGGGGCCCGGTGGCGTGGGCACGGCCCGGGATGCCGTTCCCGTCGCGACCCCCTCCACGAGCCAGGCACCGGCGGCCGCGGCGGCCAGAGCGGCACCGGTGCCGATGACCACCGAGCGGCGGCGCACCTGCCGGTGGCGCTCGCCGACCAGTGCCACCGCGTCGGGCGGGTCGGTGTGGTCGGTGAGGAGCAGGTCGAGGGCGTCGTCGAGGTCGCGGTCCACGGCCCACTCCGCCGGCTCCCAGCCGGCGGCGGCGCGGGCCGCGGTGTGCGCCTCGAGGAGGCGACCACGCACGGCCCGGTCGGCGTCGACGACAGTGGCCGACGGCATCCCCAGCAGGTCGGCGAGGCGGCGGGGGTCGACCCCCCAGACCGTGTCGGCCGCGAGCGCCGCCCGCTCGAGGGGGCCGGCGCTGCGCACGACAACCACCAGGGCGGCCAGCACGGCGTCGTCGGCCTCGACCGTGGGATCGAGGTCCGTGGGAGCGCGGTGCGCGTCGCGGCCCATCGGCGTCGGATTGTGGTGCCTGGTCGCGGCGAGCGCCGCCTTCAGCACGCACCGTCGGGCCGTCGCGCCCGGGACCCCCTCGTCGAGCAGGGCACCCCACTGCCCGTGCAGGTCCGCCAGCGCGTCGGTCGTGACCCGGCGGGCGGCCGCTGCGTCGAGCGTGACCAGGCGCGCCACCGGCTCGAGCTCGCCCCAGCGCGCGACCACGAAGTCGCGGAAGTCCTCCTCGGCCGTGATGGTCATGACCGCACGATCTCGCCGTCGCCCGGCCACAGGTCGACCAGGTCGTGGCTGGTGCGGGGCACCCCGGTACCGAGCTGTCGGCCGGCGGCGTCTCGGCGCACCAGCCGGAACGCCGCGGCGTCGTCGGCGTTGACGACCTCGACGATCGCGACACCACCCGTGCGCGTCCTGGTCACCTTCGAGACCGGGTAGGCGTTGGGGGAGGTCGACAGCAGCTGGACCCGCTCCGCCCCGGGGGCGATGACCAGGAAGCGCCCGACCCTGGGCCGGGCGTCCTCCAGCCGCAGCACTATCGGCTCGGCGCGCGGGGTGTCGGCGGGCAGCACCGACGGCTGCTCGAGGTCGAGCCAGTTGACCTTGCTGCGACCGTCGTCCACGACCCGCACCGACCGCACGACGATGCCGTCGGGAGTCGTCGTGCGCAGCACCCGCACCCGGCCGTCGCCCCCCTGCGCCGAGAAGGCGGTGGGGTCGATGACCCCACCGCCCACCTTCGCGTCGGTGACGACCTCGCTGCGCAGGCCGTCGACCGGCCGCCCCAGGGCCGCGGCGACGAACCGGCGCGTCTGCTCGGCGAAGCCGGCCAGGGCGTCGCGGCCGCTCTCGTCGACGTAGGTCTGCAGCGAGGCGGCGGGCGGCCCGTCGAACCCCCCGCACCGCACCCGCAGCGCCGGCCCCTGAGCCTCCTCCCAGCTGGCCGCCCCGATGCCGGCCGCCAGCCGCACCATCGTCCAGGCGCGGTCGATGCTGCCGTCGGGCTCGGGCTGAACGACCGTGGAGTACGACCCGGACCTGATCGGTGGCCGGGCCAGCAGGAGGAGGAGGGTGCCGGGCGAGGTCGAGACGGCCACCGGGACACAGGCCTGAGCGGCGGCGACGAACGGGCTCTGCAGCGGCACCTCCAGAAGGGTCGCCGGGTCCTCTCCGGCCGCGCCCTGCCAGGCCTGCAGGATGACGTCCTCGGTGCCCGGGTTGAGGGTCGCCGAGACGACCAGCCGGTGCCCGTCGACGTCGTCGGCGAAGAGCAGCCGAGCGACCCCCCGGGTGCGGGCGACGACCAGGCCCTGGACCCGTGGGTCGGTGGCGAGCCGGCCGCGCGCGGTCCACCGCGAGACGCTCTGCCAGCTCGGGTCGGTCGCGGCGGGGGTGCCCGTGGGGCGGGCGCCCGGCCCGGAGGCCACGCCCGCGGCGGCCGGCCGGCGGCCGAGCACCCACCACCCCAGGGTGCCGGCCGCGACCACGGCGGCACCCCCGGTGACGACCGAGCGGCGCTGCACGGACCTGCGCCGGTCCTCGACCAGGGCTGCGGGGTCGGGCGGGTCCCCCTGGCCGGCGAGCAGCCGCTCCACCACCGCGTCGAGGTCGACGTCGAGCGCCCAGTCGGCGGGCTCCAGGCCATCCGCGGAGCGGGCGGCGTCGTGGGCCTTGGTCAGCCGGCCACGCAGGCTGGCGGCGCGGGCGCGGACGTCGGCGGCCGGCATCCCGAGCAGGTCGGCGACCTCCTCGGGGCCCGCGCCCCAGACGGATGCCGCGACGACGAGCGCCCGTTCGAGGGGGGTCGCCGCGCGCACGACGGCCTCGAGCGCGGTGTGCACCGGGTCGTCGTCCTCGGGGTCGGCCCACGGGTCGGGCACCGCGGCCGGGAGCGGTCCGGCATCCGGCGGGGGTGGTGCGTCGGCCGGATGCCGGACGGGCGCCCGCACCGCTGCGGCCACGGCGGCGGTCAGCACCGCGCGGCGCGCCATCATCCCCGGTCGGCCCTCGTCGAGGGCCTCGCGCCACTGCTGGTGCAGGGTGGCCAGGGCGTCGGTGGTGACCCGGCGGGCCGTGGCGGCGTCGAGCGTGACCACGAAGGCCACGCCCTCGAGGTCCGGCCAGCGCGCGGCCACGAAGTCGCGGAAGTCGTCCTCGACGGTGAGGGTCACCGTCCCAGTCTCACACCGAGGGAGCGGTGCGAACAGTTCTGTGCAGGGTCAACGCAGGGCGGCGGCGACGTCCTCGACGTCCTCGTGGCTCTGCTCGCTCTCCGGGTCGAGCTCCCCGGTCACCAGCCAGATGACCCGGTGCGCCACGCTCACCGCGTGGTCGGCGAACCGCTCGTAGTAGCGGCCCAGCAGGGTGATGTCGACCGCGGCCTCCGTGCCGTGCTGCCAGCTGCTGTCGGTCACCCGGGCGAACAGCTCGCGGTGCAGGTCGTCCATCGCGTCGTCGTCGCGCTCGATCTGGTGGGCGGCCTCGACGTCGCGGGCGGCGATCACCGACCCGGCCTTCTCGACGATCCGCTCGGCCACCTGCCCCATCTGCAGGATCGTGGAGCGCAGCTCGGCCGGCACGGCCGACTCCGGGTAGCGCAGCCGTGCCACCTTCGCCACGTGCCGGGCCAGGTCGCCCATCCGCTCGATGTCGCTGCTCATCCGCATGCTCGTGACGATCATCCGCAGGTCGGTGGCCACCGGCTGCTGCAGGGCCAGCAGGTCGAAGGACATCAGGTCGAGTGCGGCCCGGCGCGCGTCGATCTCGGCGTCGGCCGCGATCACCGAGTCGGCGAGGTGGATGTCGGCGTCGAGCAGGGCCGTCGTGGCTCGGCTCATCGCCGACGACGCGAGATGGGTCATCTCGACCAGGGTCTCGGCGACGCGGTCGAGCTCCTCGTGGAAGGCCTTGCGCATCACGGGGTGTCCTCCGGTGTTCGGTGTGGCAGCTGTGGCGGGCGGGCGGGCGGGTGGCCTGCCCGCCCACGGCACTGTGGCACCCCGGGATGAACCGAAGACGCCCCCGAGGTGAACTTCTGGCAGCGCCCGCGTTCACGGCCGCCGATGCGCGGAGCCGCCTCCGTGCGACCCGTACCCTGACGTCGTGGACCCCACGCTCGCTGCGATGCTCGGCGGGGCGGTCGGCCTGGTCATCGGGGCCGTGGCCGTCGCCGCCACGCGGTGGTCCGAGCGCAGCAACGCCGAGGCCGAGCCGGAGGAGCCACCGCTGCCTCGCGGGGTCGGCGACGTGCTCTCGGTGCTGCGCTCGATCGCGGTGGTCGTCGACGCCAGCGACGCCGTGGTCAACACCTCCGCGTCCGCGGTCAGCTACGGGCTGGTGCGGCACGGCGAGCTCGTGCACCAGGAGCTGCGCCACCTCGCCCGGCAGGTGCGCCGCGACGGCATGATCCGCGAGGCCGAGCTCGACCTCACCCGCAGCCCCAACACCACCGCCTCGGTCGTGATGCGGGTGCGGGTTGCACCGATCGCGGTGTCGCACGTGCTGATCCTCGCCGAGGACCACACCCACGCCCGGCGGGTGGAGGAGATCCGCCGCGACTTCGTCGCGAACGTCAGCCACGAGCTGAAGACCCCGGTCGGCGGCATCTCGCTGCTCGCCGAGGCCGTGCTCGGCGCCAAGGACGACCCCGAGGCGGTCGAGCGGTTCGCCCAGCGCGTCCTCGTCGAGTCCTCCCGGCTCGCCCGGCTCGTGCAGGAGATCGTCGACCTCTCCCGGCTGCAGGTGGCCGACACCCTCCACGAGCCGGAGCTGGTCGACGTGGGTGCCGTCGCGTCGGAGGCGGTCGACCGGGTGCGGGTGGCGGCCGAGGCCCACGACATCGAGCTCACCCTGGTCAGCGACGGCGGCCTGCGGGTGTTCGGGGATGCCGAGCTGCTCACCACCGCGGTCGCCAACCTGGTGACCAACGCCGTCAACTACAGCGAGTCGGGCACCCGGGTCGGCATCGGGGCCCGCCGGGTCGGGGACTCCGTCGAGGTGACGGTGACCGACCAGGGCCAGGGCATCCCGGCGGCCGAGCAGGAGCGCATCTTCGAGCGCTTCTACCGGGTCGACGCCGCCCGCTCGCGCGCCACCGGCGGAACCGGCCTGGGCCTGGCCATCGTCAAGCACATCTGCGCCAACCACGGGGGCCGGGTGAGCGTCTGGAGCCAGGAGGGGCGCGGCTCGACCTTCACCATGACCCTTCCCGCGGCGGCCGACCGGCCGGTCGCGGTCGAGCTCGACGACGGCCGTCCGTGGCCGGAGTCGCACGAGGAGAGAGCCCTGCATGACGCGCATCCTGATCGTTGAGGACGAGGTGTCCTTCTCGGACCCCCTGTCCTACCTGCTCAGCAAGGAGGGCTACGAGGTGTCGGTGGCCGAGAACGGCAACGACGCGCTCACCGCCTTCGACGCGACCGGCGCCGACCTCGTGCTGCTCGACCTGATGCTGCCCGGCCTGTCGGGGGTCGACGTGTGCCGCGCCCTGCGCCAGCGCTCGAACGTGCCGGTCATCATGCTGACCGCCAAGGACAGCGAGATCGACAAGGTGGTGGGGCTCGAGCTCGGGGCCGACGACTACGTCACCAAGCCCTACTCCTCGCGCGAGCTGCTCGCCCGCATCAAGGCCGTGCTGCGCCGGCTCGCCGAGCCCGAGGAGACGCTGCCCACCACGCTCGAGGCCGGACCGGTGCGGATGGACGTCGAGCGCCACGTGGTGGCCGTGCGCGGCGCCCACGTGTCCTTCCCGCTCAAGGAGTTCGAGCTGCTCGAGATGCTGCTGCGCAACACCGGCCGCGTGCTGACCCGGGTGCAGCTCATCGACCGGGTCTGGGGCAGTGACTACGTCGGCGACACCAAGACCCTCGACGTGCACATCAAGCGGCTGCGGGCCAAGGTCGAGGCCGACCCCGCCAACCCGGCGCACATCCTCACCGTGCGGGGCCTGGGCTACAAGTTCGAGGTCTGAGCCCCGGCCCAGCGGTCAGGACGACGAGGCGGTGAGGTCGTCGTAGTAGCCGATGTTGGGCAGCACGGGCACCTTGACGATGTTGGCGCCTGCCTCGTCGGTGGTGACGGTCATCTCCACCATCTCGCCCGGCGCCACCGGGATGCCGGGGATCTCGACGCCGGTCGCGGCATCGGAGAGGGTCTTGCCCGAGCTGGCGGGCACGGCGACGGTGGCCGGGGTGGGCGCGCCCGCCACGGCGAAGGTGACGTCGACCGCGTTGGTCGTGCGGTTGACCGCCTGGCCCACCACGATGCCGGTCTCGCCCTTGGCGGGGACCACCACGGCGAGGTCGCGCAGGTCGAGCCCCTCGATGGTGAGGGGCACCCCGTCGGCGGCGTCGTAGTCGTAGTCGGTCTGGACCGGCGAGAACTGGCCGCACCCGGCGGCGAGCAGGATGGTGCCTGCCAGGGCGGTGGCTCGCAGGGCGGCGGCGGCACGGTTCGTCACGCGGCCAAGGATAGCCATGCGCGGGGTCGCACCGCCCGGGGTGCCCTGAAACGGGCGTCGCGGGTGTCTCGGTGGGCTCTGCCGGCGCCGGCCGCCGCGGCGGGAGGAGGGCTGACCGGCATGTCCGTAGGCACCGCGGGCCCGCGCGCGAAGCATGGACGCCACGGTTCTGTCAAGACCCGATCTACGTCTCCCG
>JBJMHU010000130.1:0-16506 GCA_045807225.1 Ornithinibacter sp.
AGGGCCTGCACCCACAGGATGCGGCGGCTCGCGGTGGCGGCGCCGTAGACGCCTGCCACGACCACGCACGACAGCGTGAAGAGCGCAAAGGCATAGCGGTGCGCCTCGGGACCGACGAGCGCGAGCACCAGGCCGGCCACCAGGAACCCGTTGTAGAGGCCCTGGTTCGCGGCGAGCACCTTGGTCTGGGTGGCGAGCTCGCGGCTCGTGCCGAAGGCCGCCCGGCCGCGCGGGGTGTCCCAGAGGAACATCTCCAGCACCACGATGTAGACGTGGATGAGTGCCACGAGGGCGGTGAGGACCGTGGCGATCACTGTCATCCCCGATGTCTACCGCACCGGGTGCCCGCGGCGTCAGGGCGGATGCCGGCTGCGACTCAGCCCGGTCCGCCGCAACCTGGCGCTGGATGCCGCGGGACGTCCCGTGACGGAGATGGCTCAGAGGCCGCAGACCGCGCGCGTGCGCACCGCCCGCCGGCTGCCCGCCCGCCCGACCTGCCGGCCGGCCGGCAGGTCGGGTGACGTGTCATCAGTGGTACAGGTCAGTGGCCCGAGACCTCGGGGCTGCGAAGTCATCGACGATCCGCTGAGCACTGACCACCACGACTCAGCCGGTGGTGAGCAGGATCTTCCCCACGTGCTCGCTGGCCTCCAGCTCGCGGTGCGCCGCGGCGGCATCGGCCAGTGGATGCCGTGACTGCACGATCGGCTGCACCCGGCCGGCTGCCACCAGGGGCCAGACGTGCTCGCGCACGGCGGCCACGATCGTCGCCTTCTCAGCCACGGGCCGCCCCCGAAGCGACGTGGCGATGACCGCCGCGCGCTTCGACAGCAAGGCACCGATGTCGAGCTCGCCGCGCGAGCCGCCCTGCATCCCGATGATGACCAGCCGACCGTTCGTGGCCAAGGTGGAGACGTTGCGCGACAGGTACTTTGCTCCGACGATGTCGAGGATGACGTCGGCGCCCTCACCGTCGGTGGCCCGGGCCACGGCCTCGACGAAGTCCTCGTCGCGGTAGTTGACCAGCACCTCGGCGCCGAGCTCGCGACAGGCCTCCAGCTTGGCCGGCGAGCCGGCGGTGACGATGACGTGAGCCCCGACCTGGCGGGCCAGCTGGATCGCCATCGTCCCGATTCCTGACGATCCGCCGTGCACGAGCAGCGTCTCGCCGGGCTGCAGGTTGGCGATCAGGAAGACGTTCGACCACACCGTGCAGACCACCTCCGGCAGCGCGGCGGCGTCCACCAGTGACACTCCCGCCGGAACCGGCAGCAGCTGCCCGGCCGGCACCCGCACCAGCTCGGCGTAGCCACCGCCGGCGAGCAGGGCGCAGACCTCGTCGCCCACCGCCCAGTCCTCGACGCCCTCCCCGAGCGCCTCGACGACCCCGCTCACCTCGAGCCCGGGCACCGCCGACTCGCCCGGAGGTGGCGGGTAGTGGCCCTGGCGCTGCAGTGTGTCGGCCCGGTTGACCCCGGCCGCCGCCACGCGCACGAGCACCTCGGCGGGCCCTGCAGCGGGCGCCTCGACCTCGCTGAGCACCAGGGCGTCGGGCCCGCCGAACTCGGGAACGGTGATCGCCTTCATGCGAGTCACCGTATGCCGTCAGCCGCCGGCTCGGTGAGCACGCACCAGGGAGCCCGCTGCGCCGGCTCTGCTGCGCTCAGCCGGCAGGCGCGGCTCAGCGCCGGCGGAGCCCGACCACCGTCGCCGCGGCGACCGCCGCGAGGCCACCGGCGCCCAGCGCCCGGCGGAACGGGTTGACCCCCCGGGCCAGCTCGTCGACACCCCACCAGGTCGACACGAGCACCGTGGCGACCGCGGCACCACGCTGCACCGCCGAACCGCGCGGTGCTACCGCGGTGACCACGGCCCCCACCGTCGAGAGCACTGCTGGCAGGTTCGGTGCCTGGAAGAGCACGACCTTCCCGGTCTCGCGGCTGGTCACGGCCCACCCGAGGGGATCCTCGTCGGGTGACGGGACGGCCGGGGAGACGACGGTGCGAAGGGGGCTCATCCGGTCACGCTAGACGCTGGTTCCGCCCGATCGAGGCCGAGCGACAGCCATCTCCGGACGCTGGTCCAGCGCCCATGCGCTCCGTCTCGACAGCGGTCAGCCGCGATCCCCGGGCGCCCTCCCGAGCCGGGCACTGAGGCTGTTCGCGGCCCGGTGCACCGCGCTCACCAGACGCGCCACCGCCTCGGCATCGGCGTCGGCCTGGGAGTAGGTGACAGCCACGCCCGCCACCGGGTAGTCGTTGTGGTCGAGCACCGCGACGGCGACCGACCCCAGGCCGGGCGTGACCAGCCCGTCCTCGACGGCGTGCCGCCGCTGGCGCACCTGCTGCAGCTGGGAGCGCAGCTGGGTGGTGGACGTGGGACCGCGCCCGTCGCGCTGCACGAGCGCCGCTCGGTCGGGGTAGAGGGCACGCACCTGGGCGGCCGGCAGCGCGGCGAGCATCGCCAGGCCGGATGCCGTGAGCACCGCCGGGAGCCGCACGCCCACGTCCGTGACGAGCAGCGGACGGCCCGGGGCTCGCTCCTCGATGACGTAGAGCACGTCGCGCCCGTGCAGCACGGCGAGGTGGGCGTTGTGGCCGGTCGCGTCGGCCAGCCGGTCCATCACACCCCGGGCCATCCGTTCCAGTGGCGCCTGGCGCTGGTAGGCCGAGCCCAGCTCGTAGACCGCCACCCCGAGCCCGTAGCGGCGCTCCTCGGGCAGGTGCCGCACGTAGCCGCGGTCGACCAGCACGGCGAGCAGGTGGTAGACGCTCGATCGAGGGAGGCCGAGGTCGCGCGCGATGGCGGCGGCGGGCACCGGCTCGCCGCGACGCGCGATGAGCGCCAGCACGTCGAGGGCCTGGCCGGCGGCGGGGGCGTTGGCCACGGTCAGCCCACCCAGCGGTAGCGACGCTCGGGCCGGCCCGTGGCGCCGTAACGCAGCCGCACGTCGGCCGAGCCGGTGGTCACGAAGTGCTCGAGGTAGCGGCGGGCGCTGACCCGCGAGATGCCGACCACGTCCGCGACCTCCGTCGCGGAGAGGGTGCCCTCGGCCGCCCGCAGCGCGTCCTGCGCCAGCAGGGCCGTCTCGGCGCTCATCCCCTTCGGCAGCGCCACCATGGCACCGGTCGCACCCGCGGCCCGCACGAACACCCGGTCGACGTCGTCCTGGCCGTGCACCTGGGTGCGGTCGAGCAGCCGGCGCCGCTCGGCATACCGCTGCAGCCGCTCCTCGAGATCGGCGAACCCGAAGGGCTTGAGCAGGTAGTCGGCGACGCCGAGCCGCACGGCCGCGCGCACCGAGTCGCTCTCCTTCGCCGCCGTGATGACGATGGCGTCGCACGGGTGCGGACCGGTGCGCAGGTCGGCGAGCAGGTCGAGCCCGAACCGGTCGGGCAGGTAGAGGTCGAGGAGCAGCAGGTCCGGCCGCAGGGTGGCCACGGCCGTCGCGGCGTCGGCGCCGGAGTGGGCCACACCGACGACCTCGAAGCCCTCGACCCGCCCGACGAAACCGACGTGGATGCGGGCGACCATGAAGTCGTCGTCGACGACGAGCACGCGGATCACGAGAACGACTCCGCGGCAACGGCTTCCGCGAGGGTCGTGACGCCGAGCCGCGCCACGAACGAGGTCACCCCGTCCTCGCGCTCGATGTGGATCTCCCCACCGCGCCGGCGGCACACCAGCCGGATGAGCGCGAGCCCCACGCCGTGCTCCATCGGGTCGACCCGCTTGGTGGTGACGCCGTGCTCGAACACCGTGGACAGCAGCTCGTCGGGGATGCCAGGGCCGGAGTCGCTGACGACGATCTCGACGGTGCTCGCGTCCTGCCGGATGCGGACCCGCGCCCAGGGAGCGGCGGCCGCACCCCGGGGCGCGTGCTCGAGCGCGTTGTCCAGGAGGTTGCCGAGCACGGTGGCGACGTCGGCGGCATCCCCCGGTTGCAGCCGTTCGAGCGTCGTCTCGTCGCTGATCGTCAGCTCGACGCGGCGCTCGTTGGCCGTGGCGACCTTGGCCATGAGCAGGGCGGCGATGGTCGGGTCGCGCACGAGGGTGTTGACCGTGAGGTCGAGGGCGTCGCGGCGCTCGCTGAGCGCGTCGACGTAGCGCACCACCTCGTCGAGCTCGCCGATCTGGATCAGCCCGCTGATGGTGTGCAGCTGGTTGGCGAACTCGTGGGCCTGGGCCCGCAGCACGTGGGCCGTCGAGCGGAACGACCCGATCTCCTGCTCGAGGTCGGCCAGCGCGGTGCGGTCGCGCATGGTGGTGACCGTGCCGAGCACCCGGTCACCGCTGACCACCCGCATCGTGCTCATCACGAGCACCCGGCCGCGGCGGATGACCACCTCGTCGCGGGCGGCGGTGACGTGGTCGTCGGCCTCGATGCCGCCGCCGGTGCCCCGGGGCCGGGTGTTCTCGCCGACCAGAACCTCGCGCAGCCGGCCCTCGATGCGCAGGTCGGCGATCGAGGTGCCGATCGCGTGCTCGGGCAGGTCGAGCAGCTGGCGGGCCACCTCGTTGACCAGGGTGATGCGGTGCTGCGGGTCGAGGGCGATCACCCCCTCGGCGATGCCGCGCAGCATCGCCTCGCGGTGCTCGGCGAGGCCGGCGATCTCGCGCGGCTCCATGCCGCGAGTCTGGCGCTTGATGCGCCGGGAGAGCAGCCACGAGCCGCCGAGCCCGACCGCGAGGGCGATGCCGAGGTAGGTGAGCAGGTAGGACGAGGTGCCCTGCAGCCGTTCCCAGGTCGACGGCACCCGCTCGGCGACCATCACGGTGCCGAGGTGGGCGCCCACGGCATCCGTGGCCTCGCCGAGCACCGGCACCTGCGAGACGAGGTGGTCGACGCCGTCGATGGCAAGGGTGCCCGACCAGCTGGCGCCCTGCTCGACCCGGGGGCTGCCCAGAGCCAGCCGGCCGCCCTCGATCGAGGGGTCGGTCGAGACGCGCACGTCGAGGTCGGTCTCGGCGAAGCTCACCGACGAGACGCCGGTCTGGGTGACCAGGCTCTGCGCCAGGGTGGCCAGCCCGGTACGGGTCTCGGGCTCGGCGAGGCTGGCGCGCACCAGCGGGCTGACGGCGACCTGCTCGGCGAGCCCGGCCACCCGGCGCCCCTCGACCCGTTCGAAGGTCGCGCTGGACTGCGCGAGCGAAACCCCCGCAACGGCCACCAGGACGACGACGATGATTCCCAGCTGGAGGGCGAACAGCTGCCCCGCCAGCGTCGGGCGTCGCCGCCTGCGCATGACCACTATGAACTCAACCTTCTCTGCGGACAGAAGCGCGACAGTAGCCCACCGGCGCACCCACGATTCTCACGTTCGACTTCCTCTCACGAAAGTGATCTCAACGATGAGACTCCACCGCATCGCCCTCGGCGCCGTCGTCGCGGCCACCCTCGCTCTCACCGGCTGCGGGGCCACCAAGGACCAGGCGACCGGCGACTCGTCCGCCGCCTCCGGTGGTGGCGCCGCCGCCAAGGCCACCGGCCTCCAGTACATGGTGCCCAACGCCCCCGGCGGTGGGTACGACACGACCGCACGAGCTGCCGCGCAGGTCATGGAGAAGGAGGGCATCACCAACACGGTGCAGGTCTTCAACCTCCCGGGCGCCGGTGGCACGGTCGGCCTCCAGCGCATCGTCAACGAGAAGGGCAACGGCAAGCTCGCCATGCAGATGGGCCTGGGCGTGCTCGGCGCGGCCTACACCCAGAAGTCGAAGGCCTCGCTGAACGACACCACCCCGATCGCCAAGCTGATCGAGGAGGCCGGGGCGATCGTCGTGCCCAAGGACTCCCCCTACACCGACATCAACCAGCTGGTCGAGGCCTGGAAGAAGGACCCGAAGAGCATGTCGGTGGGCGGCGGCTCCTCGCCGGGTGGCCCCGACCACCTGCTGCCGATGCAGCTCGCCCAGGCGGTCGGCATCGACCCCAAGACCGTCAGCTACGTGTCGTACGACGGCGGCGGTGAGCTCCTCCCGGCGCTGCTCGGCAACAAGATCGCCTTCGGCGCCTCGGGCTTCGGTGAGTTCCTCGACCAGGTCGAGGCCGGCGACATCCGCGTCCTCGCCGTGACGAGCCCGGAGCGGGTCGAGGCACTCAAGGACGTGCCGACCCTGAAGGAGAAGGGCATCGACCTCGAGTTCGCCAACTGGCGCGGCGTCGTGGCTCCCCCCGAGCTCTCCGCGGAGGACAAGCAGGTCTGGATCGACGCCTTCACCCGGATGCACGACTCGGCGGCGTGGAAGGCCGAGCTCGAGAAGCGCGGCTGGGTCGACGCCTTCGCGACCGGTGACGAGTTCGCGACGTTCCTCAAGGAGCAGGACACCACGGTGGCCCAGCTCCTCCAGACCCTCGGCCTGGCATGACCGCCGAGGCCACCACGGCTCCGAGCCGGGTCAGGGACCGCGCACAGTACGGCCTGTGCGCGGCCCTGGCCGGGGTCGGTCTGGTCGTCATCTGGGACGCCACGCGGATCGGGGCTGCGACGAGCAGCAACGACCCGGTCGGACCGAAGGCGCTGCCCTTCATCATCGGCGCCGCGCTGCTCGTGGTCTCGGCCCTCTACGCCCTCGACGTCTCCCGGGGCGGGGTCGGCGAGCAGGAGGCCGGTGAGGACGTCGAGCTCGGCCACCCGGCCGACTGGCGCACCGTCGGCCTGCTCGCCGGTGCCTTCCTGCTCAACGCGGTGCTCATCGAGCGGCTGGGCTGGGTGATCAGCGGTGCGCTGCTGTTCGCCATGGCCTCGTTCGCGCTCGGCAACCGCCACCACGTGCGGGGGCTCGCCATCGGCATCGCGCTGAGCCTCATCACGTTCTACGGCTTCGCGATCGGACTCGGCGTCAACCTGCCGGCCGGCATCCTGCAGGGAATCCTCTGATGGACAACGTCTCCGCACTGCTCGGCGGCTTCGCCGACGTCATCACGCCGATGAACCTGCTCATCGCGCTGCTCGGGGTCATCGTCGGCACGGCCGTCGGGGTGCTCCCCGGCATCGGGCCCGCCATGACGGTGGCGCTGCTGCTGCCCATCACCTACGGGCTGCCGGTGTCGCAGTCGCTCATCCTCTTCGGTGGCATCTTCTACGGCGGGATGTACGGCGGCTCGACCACCTCGATCCTGCTCAACACCCCTGGCGAGTCGGCGTCGGTCGTCACCGCCCTCGAGGGCAACAAGATGGCCAAGACGGGCCGGGCCGCGCAGGCCCTCGCCACCTCGGCGATCGGCTCCTTCATCGCCGGCACGATCGGCACCATGCTCATCGTCCTGGTGATGCCGCAGGTCGTGAGCTTCGCGATCTCGCTCGGGTCACCGGAGTTCCTGGCCATCATCCTGGTCGCCTTCGTCGGCACCGCCGCGATCCTCGGCTCCTCCAGGGTGCGTGGCTTCGCCGCGCTGCTCATCGGCATCACCCTGGGCCTCGTCGGCACCGACTTCGTCACCGGCCAGCAGCGGCTCACCTTCGGCAGCCCGTTCCTCGCGGACAACATCGACGTCGTCGTCATCGCGGTGGGCATCTTCGCCGTGGGCGAGGCGCTCTGGGTGGCGGCGCACCTGCGTCGCAAGGCCGCGACCGTCATCCCGGTCGGTCGCCCATGGCTGTCGAAGGCCGACTGGGGGCGCTCGTGGAAGCCGTGGCTGCGGGGCACCGCGCTGGGCTTCCCGTTCGGGGCCATCCCCGCCGGCGGGGCGGAGATCCCCACCTTCCTGTCGTACCTGGCGGAGCGCAAGTTCTCCAAGCACCCCGAGGAGTTCGGCAAGGGTGCGATCGAGGGCGTCGCCGGCCCCGAGGCCGCCAACAACGCCTCGGCTGCCGGCACGATGGTGCCGCTCCTCGCGCTCGGCCTGCCGACCAACGCCACGGCCGCGATCATCCTCGCCGCGCTGATGAGCTACGGCATCGAGCCCGGCCCGCTGCTGCTCACCAAGGAGCCCGACCTGGTCTGGATGCTCATCGCCAGCCTGTTCATCGGCAACTTCTTCCTCCTCGTGCTCAACCTGCCGCTGGCACCGACCTGGGCCAAGCTGCTGCGCATCCCTCGCCCCTACCTCTACGCGGGGATCCTCTTCTTCGCGTCGATGGGTGCGTATGCCGTGCAGGGCCAGCCGTTCGACCTCTACCTCCTGCTGGTGCTCGGCCTGCTCGGCTTCGCCATGCGGCGCTTCGGGCTGCCCGTGCTGCCGCTCATCGTCGGCGCCATCCTCGGGCCGCTGTTCGAGCGGCACCTGCGCCGGTCGCTGCAGACCACCGGCGGTGACGTCTCCGGCCTGCTCGGCGGACCCGTCGCGTGGGTCTGCTACGGGGTCGTCATCGTCGTGCTGCTCTGGCCGCTCGTGGCGCGGCTGCGCCGGGTGATCGACCGCGGCACCGGCGGAACCGGTGGCGGCAGTGCCGGCGGCTCCGGCGGGCCCCAGGACTCACCGCTGGATGCCGTGGACGACCGGGTCGCGGACGGCGCGGGACCCCGCGGGGTGCCCGACGACGCCGAGGGCAACAGGACCTTCGCCGACGCCGAACGCACGTCCGTGGGCCGGTCGAGCGAGCGTGACGGCCCCCCGGCACCCACCTCCGGCACCACCCACCCCCCCAGGAAGGACCTCGAGTCATGACCGTTCTCGTCGGCTACGTCCCCACCCCGCTGGGGGAGGCCACCCTGCGGGCCGGTGTGGAGGAGTGCCGCCGCCGCTCCGAGCGCCTGCTGGTCGTCAACATGTCGCGCGACGACGTGCTCGTCGACGCGCACCGGGCAGCGAGCGACGACCTCGACCGGGTCGAGCGTGACGTCACCGAGCTCGGCGTCGACGTGGAGGTCGTGCGGATCGAGAGGGGCAGCGACCCGGCCGACGCCCTGGTGCAGGTGGCCGAGGAGCGTGACGCCTCGGTGGTCGTCATCGGGCTGCGCCACCGCACCCCGGTCGGGAAGCTGATCATGGGCTCGGCCGCCCAGCGGATCCTGCTCGACGCCCGGTGCCCGGTGCTCGCGGTCAAGGAGGACACCGCGTGAGCGTGGTCTCCACCGCCGACCTGTGGGACGAGCGCGGCGACGCCCTGCAGTCGTGCTCCGTGCAGCTGCGGCACTACGGCGGCCGCCCCGCGTTCACGGGGGTGATCAGCACCGTGCGCTGCCACCGCGACAACGCGCTGGTCAAGGCGGCCCTCGCCGAGCCCGCCGAGGGGCGGGTGCTCGTCGTCGACGGTGGTGGCTCGCTCGAGTCCGCCCTGATGGGCGACCTGATCGCCGCCTCGGCGGTCGCGCAGGGGTGGGCCGGCGTCGTCATCCACGGTGCGGTGCGTGACGTCGCCGCCCTGCGTGACCTGCCGCTCGGCGTGCTGGCGCTCGGCTCGAACCCGCGCAAGAGCGCCAAGGAGGGGGCGGGCGACCGTGACCTGCCCGTCGCCTTCGGCGGGGCCGAGTTCGTGCCGGGGCAGACGCTGTGGGCCGACGAGGACGGCGTCGTCGCCACCCGCCTCTGACGCACCCCACCTGTGCCAACTTTTTCGCCCGGTGCGGGAAGGCTGACCTTCGCACCGGATCATTCCCGGTGCGAAGGTCAACCTTTCGGTGCGGAGCTCCGCAGTGGCTCAGTCGTCCTGGTCGAGCCGGCCCAGGATGCGGCGCAGCGTCGCCCGGTCTCGCTCGGAGAGCCGGGCGAAGTAGGCCTCGGCGTCCGAGCGCCGGGCGGCCCCGGTCTCGTCGACCAGCCGTTGCCCGGATGCCGTGAGCGCCAGCACGGTGGCCCGCCGGTCGCCCGGGTCCGGGTGGCGCTCGAGCAGGCCGCGCTCCTCGAGGGCGTCGACCACATCCGTGACCGAGCGAGGCGCCACCCGTAGGTGGGTGGCGAGCTCGCCGGGGCGGATCCCCTCGTGGTGACCGACCACGCGCAAGGCGCGGACCTGGTGCGGGGCGAGGTCCCACGGCGCCATCGCCTCAGCACCGCGACGGCGCAGGGAGCGCGCGACGCGCATCACGAGGTCACCCAGGTCGGGGTCCGTGGCCGGCTCATCGTGACCCCTACCGGATGCCGTGTGCTCAGCGCGCGAGCCGCCGTCCGGTGCGGTGGCCCCGGGCGTCGGCGACTGCTGAGGGGCCATGCGGGAATGCTAGCGGCTCATGGTGCGTTGGGCTCATTGTGAGGTAACCTCACCAATAGGCTTCCCGACCGAGCGTCGGACTTCCCGCGGCCCGAACCGAGAGGAGGGGTGCGCATGACAGCCACCCTCACCCAGCCCCGATCCACCCGTCCCACCACCGGCCACCCGGCCGACGCCATCGCCGGCGTCTCCGGCCCGCCCGACCCCACGGCATCCCACGGCGGTGGCCGTGGTGGCGGTCGCGGCGGCGCCATGCGCGTCGACCCGCGTGACCGAGCCCAGCTCGCCGAGGCGCCCGTGCCCCTGTCGCGGGTGCTCGCTCTCTTCCGTGCCCACCGACTGCGGGTCGCGGTCGTCATCGGCATCATCGTCGTGACGAGCGTCGTCGCCCTCGCTCAGCCGTTCCTCGTGCGCGAGATCGTCGACGTGGCGCTGCCGCAACAGGACTCGCGCCTGCTGCTGCTCGCCGTCGGTGCCATGGTCGCCGTCGCCGTGGTGACCCAGCTGCTCGGCGTCGTGCAGACCTGGCTGTCCACGCAGGTCGGGCAACGGGTGATGCACGAGCTGCGCACCTCGGTGTTCGCGCATCTGCAGCGCCAGTCGCTCGGCTTCTTCACGCGGACCCGCGGGGGGGAGGTGCAGTCACGTCTCACCAACGACGTCAACGGGATGCAGGGCGTCGTCACCTCCACCGCGACGTCCATCGCCTCCAACCTCACGACCGCGGTGGCCACCACGGCCGCGATGGTCGCGCTGTCCTGGCGGCTGTCGCTGCTCTCGCTGCTCGTCATCCCGCCGGCGCTCTGGCTCACCCGCAAGGTGGCGCTCCTGCGCCGCTCGGTCACCGCCGCCCAGCAGCGGCACCTCGCCGAGCTGAACACCCAGATCGAGGAGGGCCTGTCGGTCAGCGGGGTGCGGCTGTCCAAGACGCTCGGAACCTCCGCCCGCACGGCGGAGCGGTTCGGGGCGACCTCCCACGAGCTCGTCGACCTCGAGCTGCGCTCGCAGCTCGCAGGGCGCTGGCGGATGGCGACGATGCAGATCGTCTTCGCCGTCATCCCCGCGCTGGTCTACCTCGCGGCCGGGCTGCCCGCCACGGCCGGCGGCATGACCATCGGCACGCTCGTCGCGTTCACCGCGCTGCAGGCCGGCATCTTCCGTCCCCTCATGGGCCTGCTCAACGTCGGTGCCCAGTGGGTCGCCTCGATGGCGCTGTTCTCGCGGGTGTTCGAGTATCTCGACCTGGTGCCGGACGTTCCCGCGCCCGTGCACCCGGTGCCGCTCGACCCGGCATCCGTGCGGGGCGACGTGCGCGTCGAGGGCGTCACGCTGCGCTACCCCGGCGCCGACCGGGATGCCGTCGCCGACCTCACGCTGTCGGTGCCGGCGGGCTCCACGCTGGCGCTGGTCGGGCCGACCGGTTCGGGCAAGTCGACCGTGGCCGGGCTGCTCGCCCGGCTGCACGACCCGGATGCCGGTCGGGTGACCGTCGACGGCATCGACGTGCGCGACCTCGACCCCGACGTGCTGGCGTCGGTCGTCGGCGTGGTCTCGCAGGAGAGCTACCTGGTGCACGCGACGGTGCGCGACAACCTGCTGCTGGCCCGGCCCTCGGCCACCGAGGGCGAGCTGTGGTCGGCCCTGGCCGCGGCCCAGGTGGCCGACCTGGTGGCCTCCCTCCCCGAGGGGCTCGAGACGGTCGTGGGCGCGCGCGGCCACCGGTTCTCCGGCGGCGAGCAGCAGCGGCTGGCCGTCGCGCGAACGATCCTGCGCGACCCGCCCGTGCTCGTGCTCGACGAGGCGACGTCGGCCCTCGACACGGCGACCGAGCGGGCCCTGCAACGGGCCCTCGACGAGCTGGCCCGGGGGCGAACCACCATCACGATCGCCCACCGGCTGTCGACGGTGCGCGACGCCGACCTCATCGCGGTGCTCGACGGCGGACGGCTCGTGGAGTCGGGCACGCACGATGAGCTGGTCGCCGCCGGTGGGCGCTACGCGTCCCTGGTCGCGGCCACCGGGCCGGTCGGCGCCGCCTGACCCCGGACCCCCGCTGGTCGACGTCGCAGCTGTTGGTCGGTGTGGTGTCGGGCGGTGTGTCGCTGGAGTGACCTATTGGTCGATGTGGGGACGGTGGCCGCGAGCCGGGTCTCGGTGGCGAGACGGTATGCCGCCGCGGCACCTGTGCAGGGCACCCTGCGGGCGGCTCCAATGGACGACATGAGCGACGTCCCCACCCCCGGCATGCCCGTGTCGTACCCGGATGCCGGCGCCTCGGTCTCCGTCACGGCCACCGCCGACGCCGACGCGCGGCCGGGTCTGCAGCCGGTGACGGTCGGCACCGGTCCGCTCGGAATCGACGACGTCGTGCGGGTCGCCCGCGACGGCGCCCCGGTCGTGCTGGCGCAGGACTCGCTCACCGAGGTGCGCCGCACCCGAGAGGTGATCCGCGGGCTCGCCGACGACACCGAGGCCCACTACGGGGTCTCGACCGGCTTCGGCGCCCTGGCCACCCGCCACATCCCCGTCGAGAAGCGTCACCAGCTGCAACGCTCCCTGGTCCGCTCGCACGCCGCCGGCTCGGGCCCGGAGGTCGAGCGCGAGGTCGTGCGAGCCCTGATGCTGCTGCGCATCTCCACCCTCGCGACCGGGCGCACCGGCATCCGCGAGGAGACCCTCACCACGTACGTCGCGATGCTCAACGCCGGCATCGCCCCCGTGGTGCACGAGTACGGCTCGCTCGGCTGCTCCGGCGACCTCGCGCCCCTCTCGCACTGCGCGCTCGCCCTGATGGGGGAGGGTGCCGTGCGCGACGCGAACGGCGCGCGGATGCCGGCCGCAGAGGCACTCGCCGCGGCCGGCATCGCGCCCGTCGAGCTCGAGGAGAAGGAGGGGCTGGCCCTCATCAACGGCACCGACGGGATGCTCGGCATGCTCTGCCTGGCGATCCACGACCTGCGCGAGCTGCTCGTGGTCGCCGACGTCGCTGCCGCGATGTCGGTCGAGGGGCTGCTCGGAACGGACGACGTCTTCGCCGCCGACCTGCACGACCTGCGCCCCCAGCCGGGGCAGGCCGTGTCAGCCTCCAACATCCGAACCATCATGGCGCACAGCGACATTCGTGATTCACACCGCACCGAGGCGTGCACCCGTGTGCAGGACGCCTACTCGTTGCGCTGTTCCCCGGTGGTCGCCGGCGGGGCGCGCGACACCGTCGACCACGCCGCCCGGGTCGCCGGCTGGGAGCTCGCCTCCGCCGTCGACAACCCCGTCGTCACGCCCGACGGTCGGGTCGAGAGCAACGGCAACTTCCACGGTGCCCCCGTGGCCTACGTGCTCGACTTCCTCGCCATCGTCACCGCCGACGTGGCGTCGATCTCCGAGCGTCGCACCGACCGCTTCCTCGACGTCTCGCGCAGCAACGGCCTTCCCCCCTTCCTCGCCGACGACCCGGGCGTCGACAGCGGCCACATGATCGCGCAGTACACGCAGGCCGCGATCGTCTCTGAGCTGAAGCGGCTGGCGGCCCCGGCATCCGTCGACTCGATCCCCAGCTCGGCGATGCAGGAGGACCACGTCTCGATGGGTTGGTCGGCGGCCCGCAAGCTGCGCCGCGCCGTCGACGGGCTCTCGCGCGTGCTGGCGGTCGAGGTGCTCACGGCAGCGCGCGGCATCCAGCTGCGGGCCCCGCTCACGCCGGCGCCCGCGACCGCCGCCGTCGTGACCGCGCTCTCGGCAGCCGGTGCCGGTCGCCCCGGGCCGGACCGCTGGCTCTCGCCCGAGATCGACACCGCCCACCGCCTCGTCGTCGACGGCAGCATCCGCCGCGCGGCCGAGTCCGAGACCGGCCCCCTGGGCTGACGAGGCGCCGAGCGGACGGCTCAGCGGTTCGGATTCGAGGACGAGGACGAGGACGAGGTCGAGGTCGAGGACGAGGACGGGGACGGGGACGAGGACGAGGACGGGGACGCCGCCCGGGCGGCGCGCACGGCGGCGCAGCCGACCTGCGGCACCGGCCTCGGCCGGTCGCGCAACCGGTAGAGCCGGTGCCCACGGCATGCCTTCCCCACCTCGACGTACCGCTCGCGCAGCACCGGGCCGACCGTGCTCGTGGCGAGGCCGTTCCAGGCGTCGAGGCCGGCCCACGCCAAGAACCAGGTGGGTGCCTGCGGGCCGTCGAGCACCGTCGCCAGGCGCTCGGCGCGCGGGTCCCGGGTGCGGGCGGGCAGGCTCCACAGGTGCTCGTACGGCGAGTCGAGGCCGGAGGCCAGCTGGATGTCGGCACGCCCGCCCCACACCGTGAGCGTGTCGCCGGGCCGCGAGGCGGCACCGATGCCCTGCCCCACGAGCAGGGGCGTGGACGGTTGCGCGGCCGCCGGCCAGGTGCGCACCCACTTCACGCCGCTGAGGACGGAACCGGCGACGAGCACCGCCACGACCACCGCGGTCACGACCCGGCTCCGCGCCGGTCGGTGGGAGGTGCCCGGCGTGCCGGACGCGAGCAGCGCCAGGGACAGCACGGCGGTGGGTACCAGCCCGAACAGGTACGGGCGCCAGTAGCTGCCGCCCATGACGAGCGCGGCGCAGTCGACGAGCAGCACAGCCAGGGTCGCCACCGTCAGCACCGGCCGCTCCCGCCCGAGGCGGCGCAGGGAGAGGAGGAACCACAGCAGGAGGAGTGCCAGGCCCGACGTGAACGACACCACGACGAGGTCCACCGCCCGACGCAGGGGGGCGCCGAGGGGACCGCTGGCGATGACGTCGAGCGCGTCGGCGCGGAAGCCGAAGACGGCGTACCACAGCGCGGAGAGGTGAACCCCCTCGGCGAGCGCCCAGGCCAGCACCGCGACCCAGGGGAGCGCCATCCCCACGAGGAACGCCGCGGCGGCGCGCACGAGGGCCCCGGCGGGCAGGGTGCGGCGGAACCACTCGCCCACGAGCACCACTGCGGCGAAGACGAGGGCCCCCGTGAGGCTCTGCTTGAGGCCGAGCGCCGTGCCGGCCAGGAGTCCCGCGACGGCCGCCGCCGGCCAGGACCGGGTCCGCAGGGCGCGCAGGACGAGCCAGGCCGAGCCCACGAGCAGCGGCAAGGACAGGACCTCTCCCTTCGCGGCCACCAGGTCGATCGACGGGTTGCTCACCAGCGCAGTCGTGCCGACCACGGTGAGGATCACCGTGCGCCCCCGGGCGTCGGGCGCGCCGGTCCGGGCCACCTCCAGCGCCACGCCGGCGGCGGCGAGGACCAGCGCCGCGCAGCCGGCGACGGCCACCCAGCGGATGCCGTGCACGCCCCCGAGGGCGTCGGTGGCCCGGACCAGCGCGATGAGCAGGGGAGGACGGTCCACCCAGTAGCGGCCGAACGGCGACTCGGCGGTGGGGTGCCAGGACCGCGCCACGAGGGTGAACCCCGACTCGTCCGGCCGCGGCGACCAGCCGATCCCCGGAAGGCGGGCGCCTGCGGCCAGCAGGGCGCCGGCGACGACGACGAGGGTGGGGACGAGGGACCGCATCCCCGGACGTGTGCGCCGGCGGCCGGCACCCGCGGGGTCGGCCAGCTCGGCGTCACCCGCCGCCTGCGTCACGGCCGATCCCATCGCCCATCGTCCCCTGTCTCGCATTCCAGACTGCAATCCCGGGGCCGCCCTCGCCCCGGATGCAAACGCTCTCCACAGTAGAGGCAGACACGCCACCGACCCCAGGAGAGTTCTCATGGACGGCGCCCGCCCCGTGCGCAGCCCCCGCGGCACCACCCTCACCGCCCGCCAGTGGTCGACCGAGGCCCCGCTGCGGATGCTGATGAACAACCTCGACCCCGAGGTGGCCGAGCGCCCCGACGACCTCGTCGTCTACGGCGGCACCGGCCGGGCCGCCCGGGACTGGAGGTCCTTCGACGCGATGGTGCGCACCCTCACCACGCTCAAGGCCGACGAGACGATGCTCGTGCAGAGCGGGCGCCCGGTGGGCGTCATGCAGACCCACGAGTGGGCCCCCCGGGTGCTCATCGCCAACTCCAACCTGGTCGGCGACTGGGCCACCTGGCCCGAGTTCCGCCGCCTCGAGCACCTCGGGCTGACGATGTACGGTCAGATGACGGCCGGCTCGTGGATCTACATCGGCACCCAGGGCATCGTGCAGGGCACCTACGAGACCTTCGCCGCGGTCGGCGAGAAGCGCTTCGGCGGCACCTTGGCCGGCACCCTCACCCTCACCGGGGGCTGCGGCGGGATGGGCGGCGCCCAGCCGCTCGCCGTCACGATGAACGACGGTGTCGCGATCTGCATCGACGTGGACCCGCGCGCCATCGAGCGCCGTATCGAGCACCGCTATCTGGACGTGCGCGCCGACAGCCTGGACCACGCCCTCCAGCTCGCGGTCGAGGCGCGCGACGCCCGCCGCCCGCTGTCCATCGGCG
>JBJMHU010000131.1:0-14178 GCA_045807225.1 Ornithinibacter sp.
CCGGCATCGAAGGTGCCCTCGAGGTCCCAGTACGACGCCATCCGGAACGCCATCCGCTCGCGCTCCCGGTCGACCACGAGCCTGGTCGCGACCGACTGCACCCGGCCTGCGGAGAGGCCGGACATGACCTTCTTCCACAGCACCGGGGAGACCTCGTAGCCGTAGAGGCGGTCGAGGATGCGCCGTGCCTCCTGCGCCTCGACAAGGTCCATGTCGATGTCACGCGGGCTCTCCACCGCGGCCTCGATCGCCTGCGGCGTGATCTCGTGGAAGACCATCCGCTTGACCGGGAGGTCGGCGCGCGGCTTCAGCTCGTCGAGCAGGTGCCAGGCGATCGCCTCGCCCTCGCGGTCCTCATCCGTGGCCAGGTAGAGCTCGTCGGCGTTCTTGAGCAGCCGCTTGAGCTCGGCGACCTTCTTCTTCTTGTCCGCGTCGACGACGTAGTAGGGCTCGAAGTCGTCCTCGATGTTGACGCCGAACTTGCCGAACGGGCCCTTCTTGATGTCGGCGGGCATCTCGCTCGGGGTCGGGATGTCGCGGATGTGCCCGACCGACGCCTCGACGTCCCAGTCGCTGCCCAGGTAGCCGGCGATGGTGCGTGCCTTGGCGGGCGACTCGACGATGACGAGCTTGCGTCCTGTGGCCATGTGTCTCACCGTGTCCGTTCCGTCTCCCACGTGCAGCGGATTCGTCGCTGCGTCGACGTGGTGACGCGGATGACGGTAGCGCCCGGGCCCGGCATTCGTGCAAACCGGGTCCGCGGATGCCGTGCCGCTACAGTCCCAGCGCCCGTGCGGCGGCCGCGCGCATGACCTCCCGGTCGGGCTCCACACCGGTCCAGTGGCGCACCGCCAGGGCCCCCTGACCGACCAGCATGCCCAGCCCGTCGAGGGTGCGCGTGCCGCGCACCGCCGCCGCCCGCAACAGGGCGGTGTGCGGCGGCGAGACGACCACGTCGGCCACCACGATGCCGGCGCGCAGGCTGTCCGGGTCGAGGTCGACGAGGGCCTCGGCGTCGCCGAAGCCGACCGAGGTGGCGTTGACGACGACGTCGGCGCCCTCGGGCACGGCATACCTGCTGGTCCAGGGGACGAAGGTGGCCGGCACCCCGGTGCCGTCGGTGACGACCCGGGCGAGCTCGGTGCCGCGGCGCTCGTTGCGGTTGACGACCACGACGGATGCCGCGCCGGCGAGCGCGGTCTCGACCGCCACCGCGCGGGCGGCTCCCCCGGCGCCGAGGACGACCAGGTCGATGCCGGCGGGGTCGACGACGGTGCGCAGCGACTCGACGAAGCCCTGCCCGTCGGTGTTGTGACCGACCAGCTCCCCATCGGTGGCCACGACGGTGTTGACCGCGCCGATCACCTCGGCGGAGGGCGCCAGGGTGTCGAGGTGGTCGATGACGGTCACCTTGTGCGGCAGCGAGCAGTTGAACCCGGCCCAGCCCATCGCGCGCGCGCCGGCCACGGCATCCGCGAGCCCGCCGGGAGTGACCTCGCAGTTGAGGTAGCGGGCGTCGATGCCGTGGTGGTGGTAGGCCGCCTCGACCATGACGACGGTGGGGTTGCCGGCGGCGGGCGTGGAGAACGACCCGGTGTGGATGCCGAGGAAGGTGTGCTCGGCCGGGCTGCTGGCGGGAGGTGTCGGTGGCACGGGTTCAGGCAACCACGCCGCCGTCCCGCCGTCGAGGGCGGGAATGCGATATAGTTGAACCTACAACTAATCCAGGAGTGAGCACCATGACCACTGCAACGCCGAGCACCGACTCCCGCCAGCCCGTCGTCTACCTCAGCCACGGCGCGCCGCCGCTCGCCGATGACACCACCTGGACTGCCGAGCTCGCGGCGTGGTCCGAGGACCTGCCGCGCCCCAGCTCCATCCTCGTGGTGTCGGCGCACTGGGAGCTCGCCCCGATGGCCGTCTCGGCGACCACCGGTGACGTGCCCCTGCTCTACGACTTCTGGGGCTTCCCGCAGCGCTACTACGAGGTCACCTACGAGGCGCCCGGCGCGCCCGAGCTCGCCCGCTCGGTCGCGGGGCTGCTGTCCGGCGCGGGCGAGACCCTGCACCAGGACCCCACGCGCGGCCTCGACCACGGTGCCTACGTGCCGCTGAAGGAGATGTTCCCCGAGGCCGACGTGCCCGTCGTGCAGCTCTCGATGCCCACGCTCGACCCGCAGCGGCTGTTCACGCTCGGCCAGCGCCTGGCGCCGCTGCGCGACGAGAACGTGCTGATCATGGGCTCGGGGTTCACCACGCACAACCTGGGCTGGTTCAACCCCAGCGCCGGGTCGGACGCCCCGCCGCCCACGCCCTCGGCCGAGTTCGACGCCTGGGCGGCCGAGACCGTCGGCCGGGGCGACGTCGACTCGGTGCTCGACTTCCTCGCCAAGGCACCGGCCGCCCACGAGGCGCACCCCCGCACCGAGCACTGGGCGCCGCTCTACGTGGCGCTGGGGGCGGCCTCGGCCGGCGGCGTCGACGCGACGAGCGTCATCGACGGCTTCTGGTTCGGCCTGAGCAAGCGCTCCTGGCAGTTCGCCTGATGACGTTGCGGCCCAGCCGGTTCGGCTGAGCCGCAACGCTCCTCAGCGCTCGAGCGCCATCAGCCAGGCGAGCAGGTAGGACCGGCTGTTGCCGTCGTCCACCCACTTCGCGTCGAGCCCGCGGGCCTGGTCGAGCGCGGCGCGAGCGTCGTCCTGCCCGGCCAGCGCGCCGTACATCAGCAGGTAGTCGCCGAACTGCTGGTCGTACCCCTTGCCGGCGGTGGCCTCGCGCACGGCCGCCCGGATGCGGTCCGGGTCACCTGCGAGGTAGGCCGGTGAGCTGGGCGTCGGTGGCAGCAGCAGGATGCCGAGCATGGCCGCCGGCTCGGGCGAGAACCACGTGGCGTAGTCGCGCTTGCCGCCCCAGGTGAGCGAGACGACCTCGTGGTCGAACTTCGCCAGGGCCGGGTCGGCGCGGTCGGGCCGCAGGCCGTAGCGCACCGCGGAGTCCTGCTCACCGGCCAGCATCCAGGTGGCCTGCGCCCGCAGGGGGGCGTTCCTGGTGGCGTCGGCCCACAGGCGCAGCCCCACCCAGGCGTTGACCGCCTCGCTGGTGCTCTCCTGGTTGTTGCCGTCGGCGAACGGCGCGGTGCCGCTGGCCCACGAGTGGGCGGCATACGCGTCGAAGACCCGGCGGTCCGGCATCAGCGGTGACGAGCCCTGGCCCGCGATGTCGGCGGCGAGCAGGTCGATGACCGGGCGCCACCGCGCGACGAGCGCCGGGTCCTGGGCACCCAGCACGCCCGCGGCGTAGAGGAAGTAGCCGTAGTGGAAGTGGTGGTCGTTGAACTCGTCCGACCCGAACGACGGGGTGAGCCCGACGACTCCCTTGTTCTTCGGGTCGTAGACGAAGCAGGATGCCGGGCGCGCGTCGCAGCCGCGCGGCTCCGCCCAGCGGTCGAGCTCGGTGACCAGGACCTCGCGCACGGTGGCGGCCACGTCCTTCAGGCCGAGCTGGCTCGCCAGGCGGTAGAGCTGCGTGGCGCGCTGGAGGGTCTTGCCGCCGAAGTAGGTGTCGGCAGGGAAGGGCGGCAGGTCCGAGACGTCCTGGCGCACCTGGCCGCTCAGCTCCTCGCGCTCCCGGTCGCTCAGGCCGGACAGGTCGAGGTCGGCGGTGACCGGGCGCACGGGCGCCGACCAGGTCAGCGCCTCGCCACGGCAGACTCGCAGCGTGCCGTGCACCGAGGGGTAGGTGCCCAGGTCGCAGGCGACGCCCTCGGGAAGCCCGGCGACCTGGTGCGGCATGGCCACGAACAGCCGGGCCGGCCCCGAGGGTCCGGACCAGGTGAGCGTCGTGGTCGCCGCCTTGGCGCTGACCCCGTGGGCCACCCGGCCGGACGTCACCGGGGTGACCAGGCCGGCCATGGTCTTCAGGTCGCCACCGTCGGGCACGGCGAACCAGGTGACCTGCCCACCGGACTTCACCGACACCGTCGCGCCGTCGACGCTCACGCCGTCGCTGACGGCCGCGTACGACCGGTTCTCGACGGAGACCGCGAGGTCGGCACCTCGGGGTGCGGGCGTCATACCGAGCCGGGTCGTCGCCACTGCCTCGAGGGTGACCGACGGGGTCCCCTGTGCGATGGTCACGCGAGCCAGTGCCTTGCCGGAGGCGTCGCGCAGCTCGACCGTGACACTCAGGTCGTCGGTGCGGGTCACCACACCGGTCCTCACACCGTCGACGGCGACCGAGACGTCGGTGGGGGCCGACCCGACGACGCCCTTGGCGCCGCTCTCGATGCGCGGCACCCCGAACGCGAACCCGTTGTCGCGCAGGACGAACCCGAGCGGGAGGGGGAAGACCGGCTGCGCCTCGGCCCCGAAGACGAGCCCCGAGTACCAGCGGTTGGTGGGGGGGACCACGCCCTGGGCGAGGCGCTGCGTCGGCAGCTCCTTCGGAGTGCGCTGCACCAGGGCCGCGGCATCCTTCTTCACGACGGCGGGATCGAGCACCGGTGCGTCGGAACGGGTGGCGGGGAGCCCCTCGGCGGCCGCGGTGCCACCACCAGCGCCACCCGATCTGGCCAGGGCGACCACCCCGGCCGTCACGACGAGGAGGGGGATGACGATGGCGGCCACCAGGGCCACGGCCCGGGGGTGGCGTACCCGGTCGAGCACCGGCCTCACCGCAGACCGATCTTGCGCAGGAAGTCGACCATCGCGTCGGTCGGGCCGGCCAGCGGGCCGTCGTCACGCAGCGACAGGGTCGCGGAGAGCGGCGTGCCCGGGGCGGTGAGCTTGCTGTTCGCCGGGTCCCGCAGCGCGTCGCTCGAGATGGTGACCTTGGTCAGGGCCAGCCCACCGTCGGTGGCGACCGACACCGCACGCACCTCTCCGGCCACGGTGCGGTTGTCGGGCAGGAGCAGGTCGACGTGGGCGCCCTGCTCCACCCGCCCGTAGTCGCGCGGCGAGAGGCGGAACTCCGCGACGGCGTACTGCGACCCCACCGCGGTGATCGTGGCGAGTGGCGCGCCGCTCTGCACGAAGCCTCCCTCGTTGCTGCGGACGTCGGTGAGCACGCCATCGGTGAGCGCGCGGTAGGTCACGGTCGACTTCTTCGGGTCGACCACGTAGGCCGCGTTGCGGACCGGCGCCACGGCGGCGACGGCCTCACCGGCGGTGTCCACCGTGCGAGGAACCACGACGGTGTAGAGGTTGTCGCCCTTGTCGACGGACTCGCCCGGGGCGACCTTCTCGTCGACGACGACGCCACCGAACTGGGCACCGACGGTGACCTGGTCGGCCACGACGTGGGCGGTGAGGCTCAGCGCCTGCGAGCGGCGCTGGTTGAACACGAGGGTCAGCGCCGCGACGAGGGCGACGACGACGACGAGGCCGCCGTAGAGGCGGAGGCGGTTGGACCAGGTCATGAGGGAACTCCAGGGGTCGAGGTGAGCGAGTGGTGCGAGCCGTCGGACGCGTGCGAGCCGTGCGAGGCCAGCACCGGCTCGGGTGCCGGGGCGGACCGCACCGGCTCGGGTGCCGCGGCGGACGGCTGGACGGCCGGGGTGCGGGCGCTGACGGTGGCGCGGGCCCGCGCGGTCGCCTGCCGGCTGGTCGGGGCCTCGGCGCGGGGCGGGTGCAGCAGGCGGCGGTGCTCCCGCAGCCCGGCGGCCACGAAGACGCCGAGGATGACCGTGTTGGTGATGTTCCAGACGGTGGCCAGGGTGAGCTGGCTGTGGCCGACGTCCCGCCAGACGGCAACGCCCGAGCTGAGCAGGAGGAAGGTGAACATGAGCACCTGCGGCACCATGAAGTTGAACGGCGAGCTGGGCCGGCCACGGCGGCCGGTGACGTGCCACTTCTGCTCCCGGCCGACCAGCACGTTGAGCAGGGCGCGCCCGTAGATCGGGAACGACACGGTGGCGAGCATCAGGCACTCCCAGCGGAACGAACCGAGGGTGAAGAAGGCCAGCACCACCTGCATGCCGTAGAACCCGAGGTAGAACAGCAGCCAGGTCGACAGCCCCATGCCCACCGACACCGGGCGCAGGTCGAAGTAGATCTCCAGCGGCGGCACCAGGAGCAGCAGCGCCGGGGTGATTCCGGTGAGGTAGTGGGTGGCCGTGACGAGGTACATGATCCGCTGGTCGGCGCTGAGCCGGCGCCTACGGCTCAGCGGGTTGTGGGTGAGGAGGATCTCGAACCCCCCTGTCGCCCAACGCTGCTGCTGCTTGGTGAAGCCCTCGATGGTCTCCGGGGCGTCGCCCACGGCCAGCACGTCGGGGATGTAGACGCTGCGCCAGCCGCGCTCGTGCAGCATCAGCGAGGTCCAGACGTCCTCGGACTTGGAGTCGGTGTACATCCCCCCGATGTCGTCGACGGCCGCGCGGCGGAACACCACGTTGGTGCCCACGCAGAAGGCCGCGTTGAAGTGGTTCCGGCCCGGCTGGATGAACCGGTAGAACACGGTCTGCATGTAGCCGGCGCCGCGGGAGATGACCGAGTGCAGGTTTCCGTAGGCCTGCGGCGTCTGCACGAAGGCGACGTCCTCACTGACGAAGAACGGCACCGTCTCGAGCAGGAAGTCCTCCTTCGGCACGAAGTCGGCGTCGAAGATGGCGAAGTACTCGCCCTTGGCGATGGACAGCGCGTGGTTGACGTTGCCTGCCTTGGCGCCGTTGCTCGACAGCCGGCGCACGTAGTAGCAGCCCAGCTCGGCCGCGAGCTCCTTCACCTCGTCGGAGCGGCCGTCGTCGAGGATCCAGGTGCGGTGCCGACCGGTCATCCGGCGGGCGGCGGTGGCGGTGCGGCGGATGGTGGCCAGCGGCTCGCCGTAGACGGTGATGAAGACGTCGACGAGCACCTCCTCGCCGTTGACCCGGATCGGGCGCTTGGTGGCATCGCCACCCCACGGCACCGGGCCGAGCAAGGCGTCCCGCGCCGCGTGGAAGGCGTAGTCGCGCGGGCTGGCCGCTCCCGCGAGGATGGTCCACATCGAGATGAGCGCCTGGCTGATCAGCACCGTCTCGGCGACGATGACCATCGACCAGGGCAGCAGGTCGCCCCGGTTGTCGGGGTCGAGGAGGAACCAGGAGTACAGGACGATCCCCGCGGCGGCCAGCGCGGTGAGGAGGATGACGATGGGTGAGTAGGCGGTCTCGGTGCGGGCGCGCCGCTCCAGTGCGGCACGGGCGTCACCGCCCGCGAGGTCGTGAGATGGGTCGAAGGACATGGGCAATCCCCTGCGGTTGTCGGACATGCTGGGGAGCGCGGTGTCGGCTCCCGTCGGGTTCGGCACCGTTGCCATGGGCCGCGACTGCGCGCGGACGTGATGAGGCCCGACCGTCACACGTGGACGTCGGGCCTGCCCATCCAAGGTACGGGCGACCCGGGCCGAATCGGGGTTTGCGAACACCGAGTTCTCGGCGTGGGCGGCGCCGGGCCGCTGCCGGGCCCGCCTGTCGTGCACGGATCCTGGGTCGGGCACACTGCCGGTATGACGCATGTCACACCGACGGTCGAGGAGCACCTGGCCGGCCTCGACGCGGCCGTCGACCGGATGGCCGTGTGGGCCAGGTCCGCGGGCCCGGACGCATCCGTGCCCACCTGCCCGGGCTGGACGGTGCGTGACCTGGTGGCCCACCAGGGGATGGTGCACCGCTGGGCCACGGCCGTCGTCCGCGGCGAGGACCCCGCCGGTGTCGACGACGCCGCCCTCGAGGCGGAGGGGCGGGCGGCCCACGACCCGGTGGGCTGGCTGCTCGACGGCGCGGCGCCGCTGGTCGACGCCCTGAGCTCGGCCCCCGACGACCTCCGCGTGATGACCTTCCTCAAGCAGGCCCCGCCGGCCCGCGCGTTCTGGGCCCGCAGGCAGTGCCACGAGACCACGGTGCACGCCCTCGACGCGCTGTCGGCGCTGGACCGCCGTCTTCTCACCGCGGATGACGTGTGGCTCTCCGACTCCGTTGCGGCCGACGGCGTCGACGAGCTGCTCGTCGGGTTCTGGCAGCGACGCACCAAGGGCCCGCGCAGCGAGTCCCCCTACGCTGCAGCCGTCGTCGTGACCGGCGGCCCGTCCTGGCAGCTCGACGTCACCGACCAGAGCCCGGTGACCCGGCGGCGGGAGCCCGGCGACGCCATCCCCGCCGGCGCGCGAACCGTGAGCGGGTCGGCACGCGACCTCTACCTGGCGCTGTGGAACCGGGGCGGCACCGCCGACGACCCGACCGGCCTGCTCGGGGAATGGCGCGAGGGCGGCGCGATCAGCTGGTGAGGTGGCGGCCCAGGAAGTCCTCGATGCGCGCCCACGCGTCCGTCGCCGACTCCGGCTCCGGGCCGACGTGCATGACCAGGCGGGTCATCGGGGCCGCGTACCAGGGCGAGTGGTCGGCCTCGTTGAGGAACGCGTGCCCGGCGTGCGGGTACTCCTTGACGTCGTGCTCGACGCCCCGCTCGGTGAGCGCGGCGTCGAGGGTCGCGGCGGCGCCACGCAGGTAGCGGTCGCGCCCGCCATAGCTCGCGACCACGGGGCAGGCACCGTCGAGCGCGGCGAGGTCCTTCGGCAGGGCACCGTAGTTGGCGGCGACGGCATCCCAACCGGGCCGGCCGGCGAGCACGAGGGCGAAGCCACCCCCCAGGCAGAACCCGATCACCCCGACCGACCCGGTGCAGGCGGGGTCGCCGAGCAGCGCCTCGCGCGCGGACTCGAGGTCGTCGAACGCCTGCCCGCGCCCCGCCCGCAACGCGGTCATCGTCTGCGCCAGGCAGACGATCCGGCGGCCGCGAGAGAGCAGGTCGGGCGCCAGCACCAGGTAGCCCATGGCCGCCAGCCGGTCGGCGTGCCCCTTCATCTCGTCGTCGAGCCCGAAGACCTCGTGCACCAGCACCAGTGCGGGCCATGGCCCGTCACCAGCAGGAACCGCCCGGTACGCCGGGACCTCGCCGACGGTCGTCATCTCAGCCATGCGGTGACCCTACTGGTGAGACCGTGGCCGACCCCCGGCATCCGGGGTCGTGCGGGGCCTGCTCAGTGCCCGCCGCTGCGCTTCTTCCGCCGCGGGGCCGGAAGGGTCGGGTCGTCGAGCACCGGCTCGACGTGCTCGGGCACCTTCACCGGCCGCAGCTTGGCCCAGGCGATGAAGCCGAGGCCGACGATGAGCAGCAGGATGCCGGCCACGAGGTTGGCGTTGGCTCCGCCCGTCTTGTTCGTCTCGGGGTCGGCGAACAGGCCCATCAGGGTGAGGATGACGCCGTAGATCGTGAGCAGGGCGCCGATGATGTTGCGGATGTCGAAGATGCCGGCCGTCTTCTTCTCTTGCTGTGCCATGACTGCTCCTGCTCAGAAGAGGATGTTGAGGACGGTGACCATGACCAGCGAGAGCCCCGCCAGCGGCAGCGTGCGCCGGTACCAGGGGTAGGTGTGCTCGAGCGGGTCCTGGCGGGTCTCCTTCGGTGTCTCCGAGTACACCAGACCGACGAGGTCCTCCTGCGGTGTGGGTGTGGTGAAGAGCGAGATGCCGACGGAGAGGATGAGGTCGACGATGAACGCCGCGGAGGCCGCCACGAAGGCAGCGCCCTGACCACCGAGCGGGATGACGCCCAGGCTCGCGGCGCCGAACGCGTCCTCACTGAGGAAGGCCACCAGCACGGCTGCCAAGGTGCCGGAGACCAGCCCGATCCAGGCCGCCGTGCCCGTCATCCGCTTCCAGAACATACCGAGGATGAACGTGGCGAACAGCGGCGCGTTGAAGAACCCGAACAGCGTCTGCAGGTAGTCCATGATGTTCGAGAACGAGCTCGCCAGCAGGGCCGTGAAGATCGCGATGACGGTCGCCCCGACGGTGGCGATCCGACCGATGCGCAGGTAGTAGTCGTCGGCGCGGTCCTTGCGGATGTACCGCTCCCACAGGTCGTAGCTGAAGACCGTGTTGAAGGCCGAGATGTTGGCGGCCATGCCGGCCATGAAGGCCGCGAGCAGACCGGTGATCGCCAGGCCGAGCAGGCCGTTGGGCAGCAGGTCGCGCATCAGGTAGAGCAGCGAGTCGTTGAAGGCCACGCCCTTGCCCGAGGCCCCGCCCGGCACCGTCTCGCCGTTCTTGATCTTCGCGATCTCCGGCACCAGGACGGCGGCGATCATGCCCGGGATGATGGTGAGGAACGGGACGAACATCTTCGGGAACGACCCGATGACGGGAGTCTTGCGGGCCGAGGCGATCGAGTCGGACGCCATCGCGCGCTGCACCTCGACGAAGTTGGTGGTCCAGTAGCCGAAGGACAGCACGAAGCCGAGGCCGAAGACGATGCCCACGACCGACCACACCGGGGACTCGAACCCGGTGAGCGCCTGTCCTGGCCAGGAGTTGAGCTGGTCGGTGGCCGACGGGACCTCGGCGGCAGCAGGCGCCCCGTTGGCCGCGGTGGTGATCTTCTCCTCGAGGCCGCTCCAGCCGCCGACCCGGTTCAGGCCGATGATGACGAGCGGCAACAGCGAGGCGACGATCACGAAGAACTGCAGCACCTCGTTGTAGATGGCCGCGGACAGGCCACCGAGGGTGATGTAGGAGAGCACGATGATCGCGGCGACGATGAGGGCCGACCAGAGCGGCCACCCGAGCAGGGCGTGCACGATCGAGCCGAGCAGGTAGAGGTTGACGCCCGCGATGAGCAGCTGCGCGACGGCGAACGAGATGGCGTTGACCAGGTGCGCCTTGGTGCCGAACCGCCGGAACATGAACTCGGGGACCGAGCGCACCTTCGAGCCGTAGTAGAAGGGCATCATCACCACGCCGAGGAACAGCATCGCCGGGATCGCGCCGATCCAGAAGTAGTGCACGGTCGCGATGCCGATCTGGGCGCCGTTGGCCGACATCCCCATGATCTCGACGGCTCCGAGGTTGGCCGAGATGAAGGCCAGGCCGGTCACCCAGGCGGGCAGGGAACGGCCCGAGAGGAAGAAGTCCAGTGAGTCCGACACCGACCGCCGGGCGATCAGCCCGATGCCGAGCACGAACACGAAGTACGTCGCGAGGATGAGGTAGTCGACCGGTGTCGCATCGATGAGCGTGTCAGCGCTCACCACCGCCGCCGGAATGCCCTCTGCCACGGTCTGCGCGAGTCCCATCACTGCGACCACCCGTCTCCACGTCGAGGCCGTCACCACCCCCACGGTGGCAACGTGGTCACGCTAGTGGAGGTGGTGGGACCTATCGCCCGAGCGGACGCACGAGTTCTGCTGGCCCTCCGACGGCATCCGACGTCTCGTCGAGGTCGGTCACCGCGCCCTGGAACTGCGCGGCGTACAGCTTGGCGAAAGCGCCTCCCGCAGAGAGCAGCTCGGCATGCGAACCGCGCTCGACGATGCGTCCCTCCTCCATCACGAGGATGAGGTCGGCATCCCTGATCGTGGAGAGCCGGTGAGCGATGACGAAGCTCGTGCGGTCGGAGCGCAGTGCCGACATGGCGTGCTGCACCAGCAGCTCGGTGCGGGTGTCGACCGAGCTCGTCGCCTCGTCGAGGATGAGCAGGCTCGGCGCGGCGAGGAACGCGCGCGCGATGGTGATGAGCTGGCGCTCGCCGGCGCTGATGTTGTCGGCCTCGGCGTTGAGCACCGTGTCGTAGCCGTCGGGCAGCGAGTGCACGAAGCGGTCGACGTAGGTCGCGCGGGCCGCCTCGATCACCTCCTCGTCGGTGGCACCCGGCCGGCCGTAGGCGATGTTCTCGCGGATGGTGCCGCCGAACAGCCAGGTGTCCTGCAGCACCATGCCGATGCGCGAGCGCAGGTCGTGCCGGGTGAGCTGGGTGACGTCGACGCCGTCGAGGGTGATGCGGCCGCCCTTGAGCTCGTAGAACCGCAGCACCAGGTTGACCAGGGTGGTCTTGCCGGCGCCGGTCGGCCCCACGATGGCGACGGTCTGGCCGGGCTCGACCATCAGGTCGAGGTGCTCGATCAGCGGGGTGTCGTCACGGTAGGAGAACGTGACGTCCTCGAAGGCGACCCGCCCGCGGGGGTCGGCGATGGTGGCCGGGTGCTCGATGTCGGGCTCCTGCTCGGGGGCGTCGAGCACCGCGAACACCCGCTCGGCAGAGGCGACCCCGCTCTGCATCAGGTTCGACATCGACGCCACCTGGGTCAGCGGCTGGGTGAACTGGCGCGAGTACTGGATGAACGCCTGCACGTCGCCCAGGCTCATGGTGCCGGAGGCGACCCGCAGCCCGCCGACCACGGCGATGATGACGTAGTTGAGGTTCCCGATGAACATCATCGTCGGCATGATGATGCCGCTGATGAACTGGGCGCGGAAGCTCGCGTGGTAGAGCGCGTCGTTGCGCTCGGCGAAGAGCCGGTCCGCCTCCTGCTGGCGGCCGAACACCTTGACCAGCTCGTGGCCGGTGTAGGTCTCCTCGACCACGCCGTTGACCTCGCCGGTGCTCTTCCACTGCTGCACGAAGTGCTTCTGGCTGCGCTTGCCGATCATCGCGGTGACGACCATGGTGACGGGGATGGTGACCAGCGCCAGCACGGCGAGGAGGGGCGAGATCCAGATCATCATGGCGATCATCGCCACCACGGTGAGCAGCGAGGTGAGCAGCTGGCTCAGCGTCTGCTGCAGGCTCTGCGCGACGTTGTCGATGTCGTTCGTGACCCGGCTGAGCAGCTCGCCACGGGGCTGCTGGTCGAAGTAGGGCAGCGCCAGGCGGTTGAGCTTGTCCTCGACGTCGCGGCGCAGCCGGTAGATGGTGCGGTTGACCGCGATGGTGAGCATGCGGCCCTGGACCCACTGCAGCAGCGCGGCCACGATGTAGAGGCCGAGCACGAACAGCAGGATGCGGGCGAGCGCGGTGAAGTCGATGCCCTGGCCGGGCACGACGTGCTGCATCGCGCCCAGCATGTCGGCGAGGTTGTCCTGGCCCTGGGCGCGCAGCGCGTCGGCGGCCTGCTGCTGCGTGACCCCGGCGGGGATCTGCGCACCGAAGACGCCGGCGAAGATCAGGTCGGTGGCGCCACCGAGGATCTTGGGGCCGATCGCGCTGAGCACGACGCTGCCCACGGCGAACGCGATGACGGTGTAGACGATGAACCGCTCCGGGTGCAGCAGGCGCAGCAGCCGCTTGGCGGACGGGACGAAGTCCTGCGACTTCTCGGTGGGCACCCCGATCTGCAGGTGGGGCGGCCCCCCACGACGGGCGGCGGCCGGCCCCCGGCGCTGCTCAGCAGCCTTCTCCTCCTCGGTCTTGAGCTCGCTCATGCCGCCTCCTCCATCGCCTGCTGGCTCTGCACGATCTCGACGTACGTCGGGCAGCTGTCGATCAGCTCCTCGTGCGTTCCCTGGCCCACGACCTGGCCGTCGTCGAGCACGACGATCCGGTCGGCGTGGATGATGCTCGAGACCCGTTGCGCGACCACGATGACCACGGCATCCCTGGTCACCGGCCGCATCGCGGCCCTCAGCCGGGCGTCGGTGGCGACGTCGAGCGCGGAGAACGCGTCGTCGAACAGGTAGATGCCGGCCTTGCTCACCAGGGCTCGCGCGATGGCGAGCCGCTGACGCTGCCCGCCGCTGACGTTGGTGCCGCCCTGGGCGATCGGCGACTCCAGGCCGTCGGGCATGGCGCGCACGAAGTCGGCGGCCTGGGCCACGGTGAGGGCCTCCCAGAGCTCGTCGTCGGTGGCGTCGGGGTCTCCGTAGCGCAGGTTGGAGGCCACCGTGCCGGTGAAGAGGTAGGGCCGCTGCGGCACCAGGCCGATGTGCGACCAGAGGTTCTCGGGGTCGGCGTCACGCACGTCGACACCCCCGACCAGCACCTGGCCCTCGGTGACGTCGTGCAGCCGAGGGATGAGGCCCACCAGGGTGGTCTTGCCCGAGCCGGTGGAGCCCACGATGGCCGTCGTGGTGCCGGGCTCGGCGCGCATCGACACCTCGCGCAGCACCGGCGACTCGGCCCCGGGGTAGGAGAAGGTGGCACCGCGCAGCTCGACGGCCACCGGGCCGGGCGGGATCGCTCGCGGGTCGGCGGGGGCATGCACCGAGCTCTCGGTGCCCAGCACCTCAGAGATGCGCCCGGCCGAGACGGTGGCGCGCGGGATCATCATCGCCATGAAGGTCGCCATCATCACCGACATCAGGATCTGGATCAGGTAGGACATGAACGCGGTGAGCGAGCCGATCTCCATCTGCCCGCTGTCGATGCG
>JBJMHU010000132.1:0-8845 GCA_045807225.1 Ornithinibacter sp.
GCAAGCTGATCGGCGGATCGGGCCCACCCGGCATCGCGGTCAACTACTCCCCGGGGCCGGCGGCCAACGGGGTGCCCGTCGCGAAGCTCGAGCGCGGCCGCTGGCCCGCCGCCGAGGGCGAGATCGTCATGGACAGCACGACGGCCGGCAAGGCCGGCTACCTCGTGGGGGAGTCGGTGCCCCTGGTCACCGCCACCGAGAGGCCGCGCCTGTCGGCCCGCCTCGTCGGAACCGCCGCGTTCGGTGGGTCGACGTTGGTCGGCTCCAGCGTGGTCATGTTCGACACCGCGCAGGCACAAGAGCTGTTCATGCAGGGCAAGGACGCCTTCTCGCAGGTGTGGGTGACCGCGGCCCCGGGCACCAGCCAGGAGCAGCTCCGCTCCGCGGTCACCAAGGTGCTGCCGAAGGACACCCAGGCCGCCACCGGTGACGCCACCGCCGCGCGCGCCGCGAGCCGGATCGACGAGGCGCTGTCGTTCGTCACCACCTTCCTGCTCGTCTTCGCGGGCATCGCCCTGACCGTGGGCGCCTTCCTCATCGTCAACACCTTCTCGATCCTGGTGGCCCAGCGCAGCCGCGAGCTGGCCCTGCTGCGGGCCATCGGCGCCAGCCGCCGCCAGGTGGCCCGGTCGGTGCTGGTCGAGGCGGCCGTGGTCGGTTTCGTCGGCTCGGCCCTGGGCCTGGGGCTGGGTGTGCTGCTCGCCGTCGGCATCAAGGCGGCCTTCGGGCGGATCGGTCTCAACCTCAGCGACAACCCGCTGGTCCTGGAACCGCGCACGGTCGTCGTCAGCCTCGTGGTCGGTGTGCTCGTCACCGTGACCGCCGCCTACCTCCCAGCGCGCCGGGCGGGCAGCGTCCCCCCGGTCGCCGCCATGCGGGACGACGTGGCCCTGGCCGAGAGCGGGCTGCGGTGGCGCATCACCGTCGGCGCGGTCCTCCTCGCCGCCGGCATCGCGGGCATGGCCGCCGGCCTGCTCGGCGTCGGCTCGGAGCCGACCTACGTGCTCGGCGTCGGGGCCCTGGGCGTGCTCGTGGGCACCGCCCTGCTCAGCCCGGTGCTCGGCCGCCCGGTGCTGGCCGGGCTCGGCTGGCTCTACCGGCGCGGCTTCGGGGCGGTGGGCCTGATGGCCGACCAGAACACCCGCCGCAACCCGCGCCGCACCGCGGCCACCGCGTCGGCGCTCATGATCGGCGTCTCGCTGGTGACGATGATGGCCGTGCTGGGCGCGTCGGCCAAGGCGAGCCTCGACAAGACCCTCGCCGAGGACATCATCGCCGACTACGTCGTGACCAACCCTGTGGGACAACCCTTCTCCAGCTCGGTGGCGCGCGAGGTGGCCCAGGTGCCCGGGGTCGCGCAGGTCGCCCAGGTTCGCGGAGCCGTGCTCCAGGTCGACGGTGACCGCGACTTCGCCACGGCCGTCGACCCGGCGGCCATCACCGAGGTGGCCCGGCCGCAGGTGGTCACCGGGTCGCTCGCCGACCTCGGGGCGACCTCGGTCGCCCTGTCGAGCACCTACGCCCGGGACAACGGGCTGGGGCTGGGGTCGAAGGTCACCATCGGCTACGCCGGTGACGAGAGCCCCGCAACGGTGGTGGCGACCTACACGGCCGACAGCGTGCTGCAGTCGGACGTCACGATGTCGCTCGAGGGCTTCGACGCCATCGGCGTGCCACCGACCGACCGCACCGTCTACGTGCTCGCGGAACCCGGTGCCGACCGGACCGCGCTCGGCACGGGGCTGGACGCGGTGGTCGCCGACCTGCCGACCGTCAACGTGAACGACCAGGCCGAGTTCGCGGCCGAGCAGCGCACCCCGATCGACCGGCTGCTCTTCATCGTCTACGCGCTGCTCGGCCTCGCGGTGGTGATCGCCGTGCTCGGCATCGTCAACACCCTCGCGCTGTCGGTCACCGAGCGGGTCCGCGAGATCGGCCTGCTGCGCGCCGTGGGGCTCAGCCGGCGCCAGCTGCGCACGATGCTGCGCCTGGAGTCGGTGGCGATCGCCCTGCTGGGCGCCGTGCTCGGCGTGGTGGTCGGCCTGGGCTTCGCCCTGGCCCTGCAGCGCTCACTGGCCGACGACGGGCTCGACGTGCTCGCCGTCCCCGGGCTCCAGCTGATGGGCTTCGTGGCTGTCGCGGGCGTCGTCGGCGTGCTCGCGGCGCTCTGGCCGGGCCGGCGCGCCGCACGGCTCGACGTGCTGCGCGCCATCGCCACCGACTGACGCCGGCCGCAGGTCCTGGGACGGGCGGCCGGGTGGCCCCCGCCGACGCGGGCCTGCACGACCCGCGCCAGCCCGGACGACCCGCACGACCCGCGCCAGCCCGCACAACCGCGAGGACTCGCGAAGGCCCGCGCCTAGGAGAACATCCGGGTGGCGCTCGCCTCGGCCTCGGCGTACTGCGACCCGGCCGCACCGAGCACCTGGCCGATCGAGTCGAGCGACGCCCGCACCTGCTGCTGGGTGCCGCGCCACTGGGTGACCACACCCTGGAACTGGACCGACGCCGTGCCGGTCCAGGCGTCCTGCAGGCCGGTGAGGCGGGCCAGCATCACCCCGACCTGGCCCTCGATCTCGGCCGAGATGCGGGCGACGTCACCGGCCGCCGCGGCGATGCGGTCGGTGTCGACCTGGAACTGTGCGCTCATGTCGGCGCTCCCCCTTCGTCGTGGACCCACCACGCCGGCGCGTCCGTCTTCCCGAGCGTAGGTCGACCGTGCGACCACGGCCGGAGGTTGTCCACAGGCTCCCGCGCCTACGCTGCGGGGGTGGCCATCCTCATCGACCCGCCCCGCGCCGAGGCGCACGGCCGACGCTGGTCGCACCTGGTCAGCGACACCGACCTCGACGAGCTGCACGCCTTCGCGCGCGCGGTCGGCATCCCCGAGCGGGGGTTCGAGGGCGACCACTACGACATCCCCGAGGAGCGCTACGCGTCGGTCGTCGCGGCGGGTGCCACCCCGACCAGTGCCCGCGACCTGCTGCGGGCGCTGCAGGCCAGCGGCCTGCGGATGCAGAAGCGGCGCGGCGACAAGGGCGTCGCACGCGTGCGCGGCATCCGCTTCGTCGACGGCACGAGCGCCGACGTCGACCTGATCCGCTCCGACCGCGAGGCGGACGAGGCCCGCGTCTTCGCGGCGATGGCCTTCGTGCGCGACGATGCCGGCGACTTCGCGGTCGTCCACTCCGTGCGCCGGGCCCAGTGGGGCGCCCCCGGCGGGTGGCGCGAGCCGGGGGAGTCGGTGCGCCACAACGCGGTTCGCGAGGTGCGCGAGGAGACCGGCCTCGTCGTGGCGTCGGACGCGCTCAGGCCCCGCGGCTACGAGCGCTTCCATGGCCGCACCCCGGGTGGCCTGTGGCGAGACGGTCGCGACCTCCTCCAGGTGTTCGAGGTGGGTGTGCCCGGCCGCCGGCCGGCCCTCACCTCCGAGCTGGACGACACCTCCGACCGGCGGTGGATGACGTGGACCGAGCTCGAGCGCGAGTGCTCCGACCAGTTCTGGTGGCCCTTGGCCGTGGCGGTGCTCAGCCCGCGAGCCGGGTGAGCTCGCGCGCCAGGTTCTCGCGCGCCGACGGCTCCCACTCCGATCGGGCATGGCTGGTGCGGTAGACGTGGTCGCGCACCAGGAAGGGCCGCAGCACTTCCGAGCGGGCGGCGGCGTAGAGCGCCGTGGGCACGTGGGCGTACTCCTCGCGCACCTGGGCGCAGTACTCGTCGAACCGGTCGACGGGCGCCGACAGCACCCACAGGTCGGCGTCGTGCACCACCACGCGGGCGGGATCGGCCGCCGCCTGAGGGGTCAGGTCGTGGGATGCCGTGTCGAGCACCACCGCGACCACCCGCGCGGTCAGCTCGGGGTCGACCGGGAGGCGGCCCAGCTGGCGTGCGGCCAGCGAGGCGCTCTCGGCCTCGTTGGCGTTGTCGGGCTCGACGGCGTAGACGGCGTCGTGGAACCAGGCGGCCAGCGCCGCGACGGAGCGGCTCGTCCCGTTGATCCCGCCGGAGGCGCACAGCACGTCGACGGCGGTGAGCACCTCGACCAGGTGGGTCGCCGCGTGGTAGCGGCGGTGCGGCTCGTGCCACCGTCGGAGCAGGTCGGTGCCGACGTCGTCGATCGCGTCGGCCGGTGCCTCACCCGCCACCGGGGTGCAGTCCGCGCGCCACCGCACCCGCAACGCATCCATCCCGTCACTGTGCCAGCCCGCGCGCGCTGCGTCATGCGGTCAGCCGACCGTGCTCGTAGGCCTTGGCGTAGCGGCTGCCGGTGGCCAGGAGGAGCAGCCCCACGACGATGAACGCGAGCGACCGCACCAGGCCGTTCAGGGCAGCGAGGTCGAAGAGGAACAGCTTGGCCACGCTGATGCCCACCAGCACCAGGCCGGTGCGCAGGGTGAGGTCTGCGTCGCGAGACCGCTCCAGACCCCGGAGCAGCAGCCAGGTGGCGGCCAGCATCCAGGTCACCGTCGCGACGGCGTGCCCGATGGTGAAGCCGAGCGCGGTGTCCCCGGTCCGGGCCCCGAGCAGCGTGCCCAGCGCGACGAGCACGGTGGTCGAGGCGCCCAGGCCGAGCACCCAGGCGCTGACGGTCGCAGCCAGGCGCAGCCGGTGCCCCAGCCCGCGCTGCGCACCGACGGCCCAGAGGCCGGTGGCGACGACCGCGGCGACCAGCAGGCTGTCGACCAGTGCCAGGACCATGTCGTGCCCGCCGGCCGCCGTGGCGGAGACGGTGGCCAGCGGGTGCTGCGCCCAGCCCAGCACCGCGACGAGCGTGACACCCGCCGCGAGTGCCAGTGAGGTGTGCGACCGGCCGACGCCGGCGGCGGCGAGCCCGGCCACGGCCAGCAGCAGCAGGCCGGTGGTGACCCATCGCTCGGGGGCGCCGGACAGCACCGCGAGGACGGCGAGGACGGCCCCCGCGGTGCCCACCGTGGCGACGAGGTGGCCCGCGAGCGGCCCGATGGGTCGGCGCGCCAGGCTGGCGGCCACCACGAGCAGCAGGGCCGCGCCGGCCGCCAGGACCAGGGTTCTCGGTGGCTCGGTCAGCCCCACCGAGGTGGCGAGCAGCGCCGTCGCGAGCAGGGCGACGGCGGCCGAGGCCGACAGGTCGAGGGGGTCGCGCCGCACCGAGACCGCCGAGGTGACCAGGCTTGCGGCGAGCACCGCAGCGGACACGGCCAGCAGGCCCACCGCGTCGACCCCGCCCCGAGGTGCGTCGACCGCACCGGCAACCAGGGCGAGGGTCACCGGGAGCACCCGGACGACGGTGAGCAGTGGGCAGGTCCGGTTGCCGCCGGCCCACCAGCCGGCGACGCAGAGCACCCCGAGGAAGGCCGCGACCAGCCAGCCACCGCCCTGAGCCACGACGGGTGCGAGCCCGGCCGCCCCCACGACGAGGAGCACCGCGAGCAGCTCGCTGCCCCACCGACGCGCCAGGTGCAGACCGCCGAGCGCGACCAGGCCGGCCAGGGCGAGCCCGGCCGCCGGCGGCAACCAGCCGTAGCCACTGGTGGCGGCGACCAGGTCGAGGTACGCGGCCGCGGCACCGGTGCCGACCAGGGCCACCGGTGCGCTGCCGACGGTGCCCCCGGACTGCCGGCCGGCCTCGCCCCCGCGGACACCGAGCCACGCCAGCACCGCTGCGAGCGCGGCACCGGCACCCACCCGGGATGCCGGCCCGAACCAGCCGCGCTGCGCCGCCAGCACGAGCAGCATCGCCACCCCGGCCAGGGTGATGACCGCGCCGGCGACCGCGAGCACCCGGGTGACGGCGCCCTCCCGCCGGTACCAGGCGACCACCGGTTCGCGCCGCCCGTGGAGTGGAGGGGGAGGAGCCGACGGCTCCGGACGTGACCACGCCGGCGTGCTCGGTGCGACGGATGCCGCGGATGCCGCGCCCGGTGTCGTGGGGGCCGTCGGCGGGGGTGCGGTGGCGGCGGTCGTCGGGGGTGCTGTACCGGCGGGGTGCCGGGTGGCGCTCGAGGTGGCGAGTGACGCGGCGGGTGCGGCCACGGCATCCTCGTGGTCGAGCTCGGCGCGCAACCGGGCGAGGCCGTTGCCGACGGCGTACAGGCGGGTCATGGCCTCGGCGAACTCGAACTCGAGCCGGCGGACGTCAGTGTGGGAGCTCATGCGCCCAGCATCGGGCCGGCACGGCGAGGGCGCCTGAGCATGCCGACTCAACCTGGTGCACGGGCGCGCGTGTGCCGGGACGCCGAAGGCGCCCGACCAAGCCTTGTCAGCGTGGTCGGGCGCCCCGGGGTGGCGTCTGTCGGCTCAGCCGTTGGTGCTCGGCTTGGCCGCCAGGGTGGCCTTGACCTGGATGCTCTTGCCGTCGCGCAGCACGGTGAGCGTCACCTGGTCGCCGGTGGTCTTCTCGCGGACGTGGCCGACGAGGGAGTCGGCCGAGTCGACCGGCTTGCCGTCGACGGCGATGATGACGTCGCCGACCTCGAGCCCGGCCTTCGCGGCGGGGGTGCCGTCGCCGACCGAGGTGACCTCGGCCCCGGCGCGGGTGGCCGAGCCGTCGCTGGCGCTGCCGTCCTGCGGAGTGACGCCGAGGTAGGCGTGCGCCGCGGCGCCGTTGTCGATGAGCTGCTTGGCGATCGAGGTGGCCTCGTTGACCGGGATCGCGAAGCCGATGCCGATGCTGCCCGACTGGCCGCCCGAGGAGGAGCCCAGCGAGGCGATCGCCGAGTTGATGCCGATGAGCTGGCCGCTGGCGTTGACCAGCGCACCGCCGCTGTTGCCGGGGTTGATCGCGGCGGAGGTCTGGATCGCGTTCGTCACGACGGTCTCGCCGGCCGACTGCTGCTGGCCGTTCGGGTCGAGCTGCGAGCCGTCGCTCGGGGCCGGGCTCTCGGCCTCCGTGGTGACCGGGCGGTTGAGCGCGCTCACGATGCCGGTGGTCACCGTGCCGGCCAGGCCGAGGGGGTTGCCCACGGCCATGACCGGGTCGCCGACGGCGATCTTGTCGGAGTTGCCGATCGCGACCGGGGTGAGGTCGTTGGGGGCGTTCTTGACGGTGATGACCGCCAGGTCGGTCGACGGGTCGGTGCCCCGCACCTCGGCGTCGTAGGTGCGCCCGTCCGCGAGGGTGACGGTGAGCTTCTCGGCGCCCGCGACGACGTGGTTGTTGGTCAGCACGTGGGTCTTGTCGATGACCACGCCCGAGCCCTGGCCGCCGCCCTGGCCGCTCGTGGCCGTGATGCTCACGACGCTCGGCGAGACGACGGATGCCGTGGCGGTCCAGTCCGGCGCGGACGCGCTGCCCTGCTTGACCGGGGCCGAGGCGTTGCTGCCGAGCTGCGTGGTCGAGGAGGTGGTGGCGGTGGCGGTGTTGTCGTCGAGGTACTGGGTGGCGGCGACGGTGCCGCCGGAGGCCAGGAGCGCCGCCAGCACGGCGACGGCGGTGAGCTGGCCGGCGCCGCGCTTGGCGGGCTTGGGGGCGGGGGCCTGCGGGGCCGGCTGGCCGAAGGTGCCGAGGGGGCCCATCGGCGGGGGGGTGGTGCCGTAGCCGGCGGGGATCTCGGTGGTCGGCGCTCCCTCGTACCGGGGGGCCGTGGTGGTGCTGCCACTGGGGGTGTACCACTGGGGGGTGGGGGGCTGCTCGCTCATCGGCGCTGCCTTCCTTCGGTCGGGGTCTTCGTGATTGGTCTCAGTCAATCCCGTTGAGGTGGAAGGGCCCTGATCACTGGCTGGGAGTCCCCTGTGGAAGCCGCACCACGAAGGTCGCGCCGCCGCCGGGGGTCGGGGCGACACCCACCCGGCCGTGGTGCTGCGACACGATGGCCGCGACGATCGCCAGCCCGAGGCCGCTGCCGCCGCCGCCGGCCCGGCCCCGGGAGGGGTCGGCTCGGTAGAAGCGCTCGAACACCTTGGTGGCCACCTCCTCGGGCACGCCGGCCCCGTGGTCGCGGACCTCGAGGGCGACACCGAAGTCGTCCAGACCCACAGCGACCTCGACGGGCGTGCCCTCCGGGGTGTGCAGCAGGGCGTTCGCGACGAGGTTGGTGACGACCTGGCGCAGCTGGGACTCGATGCCGCGCACCGGAGTCGGTGCGACCGGGCCGTCGAGCCCGAGCAGCGAGATGCGGCGCTCGGGGGCGCGCACGCGGGCGTCGGCGACGGCATCCGCCGCCAGCACGGTGAGGTCCACCTCGGCGGTCTCCACCACGGGAGCGTCGTCGATGCGGGCCAGGGTCAGCAGGTCCTCGACGAGGCCGCTCATCCGGGTCGACTCGGCCTCGATGCGCTCCATCGCGGATCCCACGGCGGCGCTGTCTCGCACGGCGCCCTGGCGGTAGAGCTCGGCATACCCACGCACCGTGGCGAGCGGGGTGCGCAGCTCGTGGGAGGCGTCGGCGACGAACTGCCGCTGGCGCGAGAGCGCGTCCTCGGTCTCGGTCCGCGACGCCTCGAGGTTGTCGAGCATGAGCTGCAGCGTCCGCCCGAGCTCGGCGACCTCGTCGTCGGCGCGCGAGCGTGGCAGCGAGCGGCCGGGATCGCGCGTCTCGGCGATGTCGCGCGCCGCGCCGGTGAGGGCCGCGACCGGGGCGACCGCGCGGCGTCCGACGATCAGGCCGCCGAGCAGCGCGAGCAGCGTGCCGCCGAGCACGCCGCCGGCGAGGAACAACCGCACGCGCGACACGGTCGCCTCGACGTCGGACACCGGCCGCGCGTACTGGATCTTCACGCGGATCAGGAGGCCCCGGACGTTCTTCACCGGGACCGGGCGCTCGCGCGTCTCGACCCGCAGCCCGCCGATCCGCGCGCTGCGCGGCACGAGGATCCCGAAGTTCGGCGCCCGCCGGGTCTCGCCCAAGATCTGTCCGGAGCGCGTGAG
>JBJMHU010000133.1:0-38904 GCA_045807225.1 Ornithinibacter sp.
AAGCGGCGCTTCGGCAAGACGCGTGCTACCCAGGGCCCCGGCGGGATCTACCTCGACGGCGGCTACGGCGTCGGCAAGACGCACCTGCTCGCCTCCCTGTGGCACACCGCGCCGGGTCCCAAGCTGTTCGCCACCTTCGTCGAGCTGACCCACCTCGTCGGGGCCCTCGGCTTCCACGACGCCGTCGCCGCGCTGTCGCCCTACACGCTGGTCTGCGTCGACGAGTTCGAGCTCGACGACCCGGGCGACACGGTCCTGGTCTCCACGCTGCTGACCCGGCTGCGCGAGGCCGGGGTCCGGCTCGCCGCCACGTCGAACACCCTGCCCGGCAAGCTCGGCGAGGGCCGCTTCGCCACCGACGACTTCCTGCGCGAGATCCAGGGTCTCTCGGCACACTTCGAGTCCGTGCGGATCGACGGGGAGGACTACCGGCACCGCGGCCTCCCCGAGGCACCCGACGCCCCGGACCTCGACGCCGTCCGCCGGGTGGCCGAGGAGGAGGGCGCGACGTACGACCACTTCGTCGACCTGTCCCGGCACCTGGCCCAGGTGCACCCGTCGAAGTACGGCGCCCTGCTCGACGGCGTGCGCGTGGTCTGCCTGGAGGACGTCCGGACCATCGACGACCAGGCGGTCGCGCTGCGACTCGTGGTGCTCGCGGACCGGATGTACGACCGGGATCTGCCGGTCGTCGCCAGCGGCGTCACCTTCGACGCGCTGTTCGCGCCGCCGCTGCTGGAGGGCGGCTACCGCAAGAAGTACTTCCGCGCCGTCAGCCGGCTCGTCGCGCTCGCCCGGGAGGGCGACACGCTGGTGAGTGGGTAGGTTGCGGTCATGGCGCACCCGTTGTTCACCGAGAGCCTCACCGTCCCGCGCGGACCGGTCGACCTCGCGTCGTACGACCCGCACGGGAAACCGGGCTTCGACGGACCCAAGCAGGAGGGGAAGGCGGCGCTCTACGCGATGGGCGAGGAGCTGGCCGACCTCCAGGAGCGGCTGTTCGCCGAGGGCCGGACCGGCGGCACCCGCAGCATCCTGCTCGTGCTCCAGGGGATGGACACCTCCGGCAAGGGCGGCGTGATCCGGCACGCGGTCGGCCTCGTCGACCCGCAGGGCGTGCGGATCACGTCGTTCAAGGCCCCGACCGAGGAGGAGCGGGCCCACGACTTCCTGTGGCGGGTGGAGAAGCGGTTGCCGGCCCCCGGGATCATCGGGGTCTTCGACCGCTCGCACTACGAGGACGTGCTGATCGCCCGGGTGCGGGGACTGGCGCCGGAGGCGGAGATCGAGCGCCGCTACACGGCGATCAACGAGTTCGAGAAGCGCCTCGTCGACGGCGGCACCACCGTGGTCAAGTGCCTGCTGCACATCTCCGCCGAGGAGCAGAAGCAGCGGCTGCTCGCCCGCCTCGACAACCCGACCAAGCACTGGAAGTTCAACCCCGGCGACATCGACGAGCGCGCGCACTGGGCCGACTACATGCAGGCCTACCAAGCGACGCTGGAGCAGTGCTCCACCGATGCCGCACCCTGGTTCGTCGTGCCCGCCGACCGCAAGTGGTACGCCCGGCTGGCGGTCACCAACCTCCTGCTCGAGACGCTCGAGGGCATGGACCCGAAGTGGCCGGCGGCGGACTTCGACGTCGAGGCGGAGAAGGAGCGGCTGGCCCTCACCCCCTGAACGGTGACGGACCCACGACCTCAGCACCGTTGTCGTGCTGGCGGCGTGTGGGGATCGCGGGGCGCGGGTAAATGCCAGTCATGGCACACCCGCGCATCACGGACATCTGGGGGCGGAGCACTCCGTATGCGGGAGGTGAGCCGTGGCCGGCCCGCGTCGACACCCACCTGGTCGACGGGGTCGCCGAGGACGACGTCGAGCACTGGGTGCAGTCGGCCTGCGTGCTGTGCAGCAACGGCTGCGGGCTCGACATCGCGGTGGCGCGTGGCCGGATGGTCGGGGTGCGCGGGCGCGAGCACGACCGGGTCAGCCGTGGCCGGCTCGGGCCCAAGGGGCTGCTCGGCTGGCAGGGCCAGCTGCGCGACCGGCTCGAGCGCCCACTCGTGCGCCGCAACGGCACCCTGGTCGAGACCGACTGGGACACCGCGATGGACCTCGTCGTCAGCCGCTCGCGAGAGCTGCTCGACACCAAGGGCCCGCTCTCCCACGGCTTCTACACCAGCGGGCAGCTCATGCTCGAGGAGTACTACACGCTCGCCGTCATCGGGAAGGCCGGCATCGGCACACCGCACATGGACGGCAACACCCGGCTCTGCACGGCCACCGCCGCGGCGGCGCTCAAGGAGTCCTTCGGCGCTGACGGGCAACCGGGCAGCTACTCCGACCTCGACGTGTGCGACGCCGTCTTCCACTTCGGGCACAACGTGGCAGAGACCCAGACCGTGCTGTGGATGCGGATGCTCGACCGCACCGCGGGCCCGGACGCACCGCGGCACGTGTGCATCGACCCCCGTCGCACCAAGGTGGCCGAGGTGTCGGAGGTGCACCTCGCCGTGCGCCCCGGCACGAACCAGGCGGTGATGAACGGCCTGATCCGGGAGGTCATCCACCGCGGCTGGGTCGACTCGGCCTGGGTCGAGGCGCACACGGTCGGGTTCGACGAGCTGGCGAAGACCGTAGAGCCCTACACCCCGCAGCAGGTGGCCGAGATCTGCCAGGTCGAGGCGCGCGACGTCGAGCGGGCGGCAGAGATCTTCGGCACCAGCGAGCGCGTGGTCTCCACGGTGCTGCAGGGGTTCTACCAGTCGCACCAGGCCACGGCCGCCGCGGTGCAGGTGAACAACCTGCACCTGCTGCGCGGCATGCTCGGTCGCCCCGGCGCCGGCATCCTGCAGATGAACGGCCAACCCACCGCCCAGAACAACCGGGAGACCGGCGCCGACGGCGACCTCTCGGGCTTCCGCAACTGGGAGAACGAGGCGCACGTCAAGGAGCTCGCGGACCTGTGGGACGTCGACCCGATCGTCATCCCGCACTGGTCGCCGCCGACGCACGCGATGCAGATCTTCCGCTACGCCGAGCAGGGCTCGATCGGGTTCCTCTGGATCGCCGGCACCAACCCGGCCGTCTCGCTGCCCGACCTGGAACGCACGAAGAAGATCCTCGCCGGCGACGACCTCTTCGTCGTCGTCAACGACGCCTTCCCCACCGAGACCACCGCGCTGGCCGACGTGGTGCTGCCCAGCGCCCTGTGGGGCGAGAAGACCGGCACGTTCACCAACGTCGACCGCACCGTGCACCTGGCCGAGCAGGCCGTCGCTCCACCCGGGGAGGCGCGCAGCGACCTCGACATCTGGGTCGACTACGCACGGCGGATGGGGTTCACCGACCGCAGCGGCCGCCCGATCCCGCGGTGGGACACCCCCGAGGCGGCGTTCGACGGCTGGCGTGAGTGCTCCCGGGGGCGACCCTGCGACTACACCGGGCTGAGCTACGAGCTGCTCCGGGGCAGCCCCGGCATCCAGTGGCCGTGCACCGACCAGGCGCCGCAGGGCACCGAACGCATCTACACCGACGCCCGCTTCAGCACGGAGGACGGCTACTGCGAGAACTACGGGCACGACCTGCTCACCGGCGCCGCGGTCACGCCCACCGAGCACGCCGCCAAGCGCTACGACGGCCGGGCCCGGCTCAAGGGCGCCCCATGGACGCCGGCCCCCGAGGTGCCCTCGGCGGACTTCCCGCTGGGGCTCGGCACGGGCCGAACCGTCTACCACTTCCACACCCGCACCAAGACCGGCCGGTCCCCCCAGCTCGATGCCGCGGCGCCCGACGCCTGGGTCGAGATCTCACCCGAGGATGCCGGACCGCTCGGTATCGCAGAGGGGGACCTCGTGCGCGTGGAGTCGCCACGGGGCGCCATCGAGGTGCGGGCGCGGGTGAGCGACATCCGGCCGGGCGCGGTCTTCGTGCCCTTCCACTACGGCGACGTCGACCGCGGCGACCGCGCCAGCCGGGCCGCGAACGAGCTGACGATCACCGCGTGGGACCCGGTGTCCAAGCAGCCGGCGTTCAAGGGCGGAGCCGTGCGGGTCATCCGGCTGGCCGCCGGTGACGGGCCCGCTCCGGCGCCGGACACCACGGCATCCGCACCGGCGACGAGGAAGGGCTGAGCCATGCACCTGAGCACCTACGTGGGGCTGGTCGACGAGGGCGAGCAGACGCTGGCGGAGTCGTTCCGCCAGGTGGCGAAGGGCCACGCGCAGGAGCCGGACGTGGTGCACCTGTGCGAGCGGTTCGCGGTGCAGTGCGACAGCCACCGCGAGCAGCTCGCACCGGTCGTCGACCGCTACGGGGAGGAGCGCGAGCAGGAGCCGGAGCGGCTGCACGCGCAGGGGTTGGACGGCACCCGCACCGGTGGAGTGGGGCTGCTGCGCGACCTGCACGACCTCTACCTGCTGGTGAGCTACCTCGACATCGCCTGGACGGTCGTGGGGCAGGCCGCCAAGGCGGTGCGCGACGAGGAGCTGCAGGGTGTGGTGACCTGGTGCGAGCAGGAGACCTCGGCGCAGCTCAAGTGGCTCACCACCCGGATGAAGCAGGCAGCGCCCCAGGCGCTGGTCGTGGGCTGAACCGCCGGGCGCCGGCGTTGCCCTGTCCGGTCACGCGGGCAGCGCGCGCTCGAGGATGAGCGACACGGCATCCGGCCCGATCGAGTCGCCGAGCGTGCCGAAGGTGCCGCCGCGTTCCCCACCGAGACGGCTGGCGACGAACGCCTCGGCGACCGGTCCGGGGGAGTGGCGCACCAGCAGCGCGGCCTGCAGGGTCAGGGCGAGTCGCTCGACGAGCCGGCGGGCGCCCCACGGGGCGTCCGGGCCCAGCGCGAGCGCGCCGGCCGACTCGCACCCGTCGATGGCGGCGTCGAGCACCGGGTCGTGGCCGCGGGCGAGGGCCAGCTCCTTGCCCAGTGCCGCCAAGGATGCCGGTTCGCGGGTGAGCGCGCGCACCACGTCGAGCGCGTTGACGTTGCCCGAGCCCTCCCAGATCGAGTTCAGCGGCGCCTCGCGGTAGAGCCGGGCCAGGCCGTTCTCCTCGACGTAGCCGTTGCCACCGAGGCACTCCAGCGCCTCGGCGACCATCGGCGCGGTGCGCTTGCACACCCAGAACTTCCCCAGCGCCACCCCCAACCGCGAGAAGTCGTCCTCACCGCCGTCGACCGCGTGGGCCAGGCGCATGGCCAGCACGGTGGCAGCCTCGCTCTCGAGGGCCAGGTCGGCGAGCACGTTGCGCATCAGCGGCTGGTCGACGAGCAGCGCCCCGAAGGCGCTGCGGTGGCGGGCGTGGTGCACCGCCCGGACCAGGGCGGCTCGCATCGTCGCCGTCGAGCCGAGCACGCAGTCGAGCCGGGTCGAGGCGACCATGCCCAGGATGGTGCGGATGCCACGTCCCTCGGCGCCGACCGGCACCGCCCAGGCGCCGTCGAGCTCGATCTCCGAGGACGCGTTCGACCGGTTGCCGAGCTTGTCCTTGAGGCGCTGGATGCGGATGTCGTTGCGGGTGCCGTCGTCGAGCACCCGGGGGAGCAGGAAGCAGCCGACGCCGGCACCGGTCTGGGCGAGCACGAGGAACGCGTCGCTCATCGGCGCAGAGCAGAACCACTTGTGGCCCGTGAGCCGGTAGGTGCTGCCCTGGAGGGGGCCGCCCGGGGCGGCGACGGCGGTGGTGGTGTTGGCCCGCACGTCGGAGCCGCCCTGCTTCTCGGTCATCCCCATGCCGACCGTCAGGCCGGCCTTGCCGGCCATCGGTGCGAGCACCGGGTCGTAGGCGCGGGAGGCGAGCCCCGGCATCCAGCGCTCGGCGAGGGTCGGCTCGGCGGCGAGCGCGGGGGCCGCGGCGTACGTCATCGAGACCGGGCAGAGGTGGCCGGCCTCGACCTGCGACCACACCATGAACCCGGCGGCCCGGCGGGCATGGGCGCCGGCGCCGGTAGGACGGGTCCAGGGCTCGGCGGTCAGTCCGTTGCCGACCGCCACCTCCACCAGGGCGTGGTAGGCCGGGTGGAACTCGACCTCGTCGACCCGCTCGCCGGTGGGGGAGTGGGTGCGCAGCACCGGCGTCACCCGGTCGGCCGAGTCGGCCCAGAGCCGCACCTGCGGGGTGCCGGCCAGCTCGCCCAGGACGTCGAGCTCGCGCGCACCGGCCGGGTCGGCGGGCGCCACCCAGCGGTCGACCGCCTCGGCCAGGGCCGCGTCGGAGCGCAGCACGTGGAGCCCGCTCGGGGCCGGGACGACGTTGGTGACGACGTGGGTCCGCACCGTTCGAGCGTACGGCGGTTACGGTTGGCCCATGACCGAGGCGAGACGGCGCCTTCGCCGCGTGCTCGGGCGGGTACCCGGGTTGCTCCAGCTCGCCCGGCTCGTGGTCTCGACCATCCGGATCTGCATGCGCTACCGCGTCACCGGGCTGGCCTCTGAAGCGGGGTTCTTCGCGCTGCTCTCGCTGCCGCCGCTCGTCCTCGGGCTGTTCGGCGGCCTGGGCTATGTGGCCGACGCCATCGGCACGAAGAACGTCGAGCTGGTCAAGCACTCGATCAGCGACTACGCCGCTCGCTTCCTGACTCCCGACGTCATCGACGGCACTCTCGGGCCGACGATGACCGACGTCCTCAAGGACGGGCGCTTCGACCTCATCTCGCTCGGCTTCCTCATCTCGCTGTGGTCGGGGTCACGCGCCCTCAACGTCTTCGTCGACACCATCTCGATCATGTACGGGCAGTCCGGCGTGCGCGGCATCGTGCAGACCCGGGCCCTGTCCTTCTCGCTCTACGTGCTGGCGCTCGTGGTCGGCATCGTCACGATCCCCCTGGTGCTCCTCGGACCGAGCCTGATCGGTGAGTTCCTGCCGAAGGGCTGGGACTGGCTGATCCTGCTGTACTGGCCGCTCGTCACGCTGCTCACCGTCGGCGGCCTCACCAGCCTCTACCACGTCTCCACGCCGAGGCGTTCGCCGTGGCTCCGCGACGTCCCGGGCGCCGCACTCACCCTGGTCATCTGGTTGCTTGCCTCGTTCGTCGTGCGCGGCCAGATCGCCGCGTCCCTGGGTGGCACCTCGATCTACGGCCCGCTGTCGGCGCCGATCGTGCTGCTGATCTGGCTCTACGCCCTCGCCATCGCGGTGCTCATCGGAGCCGCCTTCAACGCCGCCGTGCGCGAGCTCTGGCCGCACGAGGAGCAGCGCTCGCTGCACGAGCGGCTCGGCGCCTGGATCGGTGAGCTGCGGCAGCGCCGCACGCGGCGTGAGGAGCGGCCCGCGGGCTGGGACGACCCGTTCGACGGCTACGCCAGGCCCGATGACGACGACCTGGGCCTGTCGGGCCTGCGCGAGGCGGCGCGGGGCCCGCTCACGCCGATGTCGGGCGCCGGCCGGTCGGCTCCCGCGCCGCAGCCACAGCACCCCGTGGATGCCGGGCGGCGGGTCGACGCCGAGCGCTGAGCGTCCGGGTGTCGTGCGGTGCCGCCGCGTCAGCTCGCCGGTTTGGAGTTCGTCCCGGCGATCGGATAATGTCTGCGAGCACGCCGAAGGGGCTCCACGGAGCCACGGCGCGCGCGGATGTAGCTCAGTTGGTAGAGCGCAACCTTGCCAAGGTTGAGGTCGCCGGTTCGAACCCGGTCATCCGCTCGGAGGGTGTAGCCGCCCCCACGGTGGAGTGGCCGAGAGGCGAGGCAGCGGCCTGCAAAGCCGCGTACACGGGTTCAAATCCCGTCTCCACCTCGAGTAGTACCCGCACGAGCAGTCGTTTGGCAGCACAGCAGCACCCCACGGACGCGTAGCGCAGCCTGGTTAGCGCACCACCTTGACACGGTGGGGGTCGGAGGTTCGAGTCCTCTCGCGTCCACCAGATCGACGAAGGGCCCGCCCCGGTGGCGGGCCCTTCCTCGTGCCGCGCCGCCCGGCGTGCCCTGCCCGGCCACTGCCGCGGCCGGGCGATATGTTGAGCGCGCTGCGCCGCCGACCGGCCGGCGCGACTCCGGCGAAGGGTGGTGCCATGTCTGGGCTGCCGCCTGTCGACCTGCCACCGGAGCCTCCCCCGGAGCCGCTGCCCCGCCCGCGCTCCGTCCTCTCCTGGCTGGACCGGGTGTGGCGCTCGTGGCGTGCCGACCCGGTGGACCGCTTCGGGGTGGTGATGTTCTTCGTCGTCGCGACCATCGTGGTGTCGTCGCTGGTCGACGTGGGCAGCAGCTACGGCGACTCGCTGCTGGCCCACATCATGAGCGGCGCCGCCCTGGTCACCGCTGCCCGGGCCGCCGGGCTGCGGGCGCCGGCGCAGCGGGTGGTCAGCGTCGTGGTCCTCCTCGCGGTCGGTGTGCTCGCCGCACTGTCGGTGGCCGAGCTCGTGGTCGGTGAGGCGGGCGTCGGGCCGGTGAACCCCCGCGAGGCCGACCCCCTCTGGGTCCTGCTCGTGCTCGCCGTGCCGGTCATCGTCATCCGGCGCATCGCCCAGCACACCGTCGTGGGTGGGCGCACCGTGCTCGGGGCGATCACGGCCTACCTGCAGATCGGCGTGGCCTACGCCGCGCTCTACACCGCGAACCAGGTGTGGAGCAGCGCGCCCCCGTTCGGCGTGATCCAGCCGTCGAGCGCGATGATGTACCTGAGCATGACCACGATGTCCACGCTCGGCATCGGCGACATCGCCCCGACCACCCAGGTGTCGCGCCTGCTCGTGTCGTCGGAGGCGGTGCTCGGCCAGGTGTTCCTCGTGACGATCGTGGCCATCGTCGTGTCGCAGTTCGCCGGCGGGCGGCACAAGTGACGACCCGGGTGCCGGGAGCTCGTCCGGAGGCAGGGGGTCACGAGCCCCCGCTCGAGCAGCTGGTCGACCGGGTGCTCGCGCTGCGCGCTCGGGTCGGCGCGGGCCGGCCCGTCCTCGTCGGGGTGGTGGGTGAGCCGGGTGCCGGGAAGTCCACGCTCACGGCATCCCTCGTGGCGACCCTGCGCGACGCGGGGACCATGACGGTTCTCGTGCCGATGGACGGCTTCCACCTCGCCAACGTCGCGCTGGCCGCCCTCGGACGGGCCGACCGCAAGGGCGCCATCGACACCTTCGACGGCGCCGGCTACGCCGCCCTGCTGAGGCGGCTGCGTGAGCGCGGGCCCGACACCGTGTGGGCGCCCACCTACGACCGGTCGATCGAGGAGTCGGTGGCAGGCGCGATCGCGGTGCCGGCGGGCACCGACGTCGTGGTCACCGAGGGCAACTACCTGCTCGTCGACGACGGTCCCTGGGCGGCGGTGCGCGGGCTGCTCGACGAGGTGTGGGCCGTGCAGGTCGACGGCGGGCTGCGCACCCGGCGCCTCGTGGCGCGGCACGTCGAGTTCGGCAAGCCGCCCGACGTCGCGGCCGCGTGGGTCGCCGCCGTCGACGAGCCGAACGCGGCGTTCGTGCGCGCGACGTTCGGCCGCGCCGACCTGGTGGTCACCTGCTCCTGAGGCCGGTGCCTCGAGGCCACCCGGAACGGGTGCAGCATCCCGCTGTCCTCGTGCTCGAGGATGTGGCAGTGCCACCCGAACAGCCCGCCCTCGTCGACGTGCATACGATGCGGGGCGTGTCGGAGGCGAGGTTCGGGTCGCTGGTGGCCCGCGGTGTCGCTGCCGTCAGCCACGACGCCGACGACCTGACGAGCGGCTTCTGGGTCGTGGTCGTCACGTTCGAGGGCGAGCTGACCGCTGTCAGGATGGACGACGTGCGGCGGGGGGTGGATGCCGGCCCCACCTCCGCCGTGACGCCGGACGGGTCGCGGTGGCCGGCGCTGCCCGGGGCCTGGCGCACCAGCCTGGACCACGAGGCGTACGTCGACGGCGTGGCCGAGGTGCGGCGGCGGATCGCCGCGGGCACGGTCTACCAGGTCAACCTCTGCCGGGTGATGGAGCACGACCTCCCCGAGGATGCCGGGATCGGCGACCTGGGTGCGCGCCTGGCCGCCGGGAACCCGGCGCCCTACGCCGCCGTGCTCGACCTCCCCGAGGCCGGGCTCGAGGTCGCCTGCGCCTCGCCGGAGGCCTACCTCCTGCGCCACGGCCCGCGGGTGACGTCCCGGCCGATCAAGGGCACCGCACCCACGGCCTCCGAGCTCTTGGCCAAGGACTATGCCGAGAACGTGATGATCGTCGACCTGGTACGCCACGACGTGGGGCACGTCAGCCTGCCCGGCTCGGTGGAGGTCGACCACCTGTGCCGCGTCGAGCAGCACCCGGGGCTCGTGCACCTGGTCTCCGACGTGTCGGGAACCCTGCGGCCGGGCACCACCTGGCGCGACCTGCTCGACGCCAGCTTCCCGCCGGGGTCGGTCAGTGGGGCACCGAAACACACTGCGCTGCAGGCGATCTCCGACCTCGAGCCGGTGCCGCGGGGACCGTACTGCGGTGCCGTCGGCTGGGTCGACGCGGACCGTGACCGGGCCGAGCTCGCGGTCGGCATCCGCACGTTCTGGGCCGCGCGCGGCGACACGGGGCGACGGGTGCTGCGGTTCGGCACGGGGGCCGGCATCACCTGGGGGAGCGACGCCGAGGGGGAGTGGCGCGAGACCGAGCTGAAGGCGGCGCGCCTCGTCGCCCTTGCGTCCGGCACCCGGGCAGCGCCGTGAAAAGGTGTGACGCATGACTGACATCCGGGTGTGGGTCGACGGCGCCCTCATCGGCGCCGACACCCCAGCGGTGAGCGCCGTCGACCATGGCGTCACGGTGGGCGACGGCGCCTTCGAGACGGCGAAGATCGACCACGGGGTGCCGTTCGCGGTCACGCGGCACCTGCGCCGGCTCGACCGCACCATGGCAGGCCTCGGCCTGCCCGCGGTCGACCACGACCGCATCCGCGATGGCATCGACGCCGTGCTCGCCGGGGAGACGATCGACTTCGGCCGTCTCCGGTTCACCGTCACGGGCGGGCGCGGACCGCTCGGCTCCGACCGGCACGACTCCGACCTCACCCACATCGTCACCGCCGTGCCGCACGCCCGGCCGGAGGCGCACGGCGCGGTCGTCACGGTGCCGTGGGTGCGCAACGAGCGCGCGGCGACCGCCGGCCTGAAGACGACGTCGTACGCCGACAACGTCATCGCGCTGGCCCGGGCCAAGGAGCAGGGCGCGCTCGAGGCGATCCTCGGCAACACCCGCGGTGAGCTCTGCGAGGCCACCGGGAGCAACGTGTTCGTGGTGCTCGGCGGCGTGGTGCACACGCCGCCGCTCGACAGCGGCTGCCTGGCCGGCATCACGCGCGAGCTGGTGCTCGAGTGGTGCGCGGCCGACGGGGTCGACGTGGTCGAGGAGGCGCTGCCGCTCGACGTGCTGGCCCGGGCCGACGAGGTGTTCCTCACCTCCTCGATCAAGGACGTCTTCCCGGTGTCGGCCGTCGACGGCCGGGCGCTGACGGCTCCCGGACCGGTGACGGCACGGCTCCGACAGGTGTGGGCCGGCCACGCCGCACTGGGGGTCGACCCGTGACGCCGGAGGAGCAGCGCGGCCAGCAGGACCGCCACCTGCTGCGCGAGGCCGACGACGAGGACGACTGGGAGTGGCGCCGACGCATCCGCACCAGCCCGCGCTGGCGGCCGCTGTACCAGGGCGCGGTGTTCCTCGTCGGGCTGGTCATGGTGCTCGGCGGGCTGGCGCTGGTGCCGCTGCCCGGCCCCGGCTGGGTCATCGTCATCCTCGGCATCGCGGTCTGGGCCTCGGAGTTCGAGCCGGCATCGCGGCTGCTGGAGTTCGTCAAGGGCAAGGTGCGGGCCTGGGAGCAGTGGGTACGGGCGAAGCCGTGGTGGGTCAAGGGGCTGGTCGGGCTGCTGACGCTCGCCTTCGTGGGCCTCGCGCTGTGGCTGACCATGCGGCTCACCGGCGTGCCCGGACTCCTCCCTGACAGCTGGGAGGCGTGGCTGCACGCCGACGCCGGTCTGTAGGCTCGTCGCCTGCCGTTTCGAGGGCTGTGGATTTCCGCGGAGTCGGGAAGTCCGTATATCCTCGGCAGGCCGTCAGGCACCCGGATGTGTAGCTCAGTTGGTTAGAGCGTTCGCTTCACACGCGAGAGGCCATGGGTTCGAGTCCCTTCACATCCACTCCATGCCCCCGGCCGCGTCAGCGGCGCGGGGGCTCGGTGCGTCCGGGGCCTTGTGGGAGCGAGCGCCCGGCCTCCCGCGGTGACGGTGCCCGTCAGTGCCACCGCGTTCAGGGCGGTCAGGACAGAGCGACGTCGTGCGCCCACCCGCACGGGGTGAGGCAGCCGCTGTCCTGACGCAGAACACTGTCGAGAGACGCGGCGGGACCGAGCCGTGGGACGGGCTGCGCCGGGACCTCCTCGGCAGCGCCTACCACCCGCGCGCCCGGTGGCGAGCACCACGAGGAGAGAACCAGTGAGCGAGAAGCACGTTGCGACCACAGCGACGCCTGCGACGGAGACGCCGCCGTTCGCCCTCACCGCCGACGAGGTGCTGTCCGCGGTCGGCTCGGATGCCGCGACGGGGCTGAGCGCGACCGAGGCCGCCAGCCGGCTGGCGAGCCACGGCCGGAACGAGATCACCGCCGAGAAGCCGCCGTCTGCCTGGGCGCTCGCCCTGCAGCAGCTGCGCGACCCGATGAACCTCATGCTCGTGGCGGTCGTCGTGGTGAGCCTGCTCATCGGCGAGATCTCGACCGGCGTCATCGTGGCACTGCTGATCCTGCTCAACATCGTGCTCGGCACCCGCCAGGAGCTCACCGCACGGGCGAGCGTCGATGCCCTCGCCAAGATGCAGGTGCCCCAGGCCAGAGTCGTGCGCGACGGGGCCCTGGTGATGACGCCGGCCACCGACGTCGTGCCCGGCGACATCCTGCAGGTCGAGGCCGGCGACATCGTCCCGGCCGACGGCCGCATCGTGCGCTCGGCGACCCTGGAGGTGCAGGAGGCCGCGCTCACCGGTGAGAGCGCACCGATCCCCAAGGATGCGGGCCGGCTCGACTCCGCGGACGTCGGGCTCGCCGACCGCACCAACATGCTCTTCCAGAACACCTCGGTCACGCGTGGCACCGCCACGGCCGTCGTGACCGCCACCGGGATGCAGACCCAGATGGGCCAGATCGCGACGATGCTGACGTCGGTGACGCGCACCCGCTCGCCGCTGCAGCGTGAGCTGGACTCGCTCACCAAGGTCCTCGGCGTCATCGCCTGGGGTGCGGTCGCCGTCATCGTCGTGGCGGGGCTGATCCGCGGGATGCCGGCCGACGAGCTGCTGCTGCTCGGCACGGCGATGGCCATCTCTGCGATCCCCACCGGCATGCCGGCCTTCGTCTCGGGGCTGCTCTCGATGGGCGCGCGGCAGCTGGCGGACGCCCGGGCCGTGGTCAAGAACCTCACCGACGTCGAGACCCTCGGTGCGACCAGCGCCATCAACACCGACAAGACCGGCACCCTGACGCTCAACGAGATGATGGTCTCCACGATGTATGCCGGGGGGCAGTGGTTCACGGTCGACGGCGAGGGCTACCGCAAGACCGGCGCGATCAGGTCGGTCGCCGGGGCCCCGACCCCTGACTTCACCCGCCTCGCCCTGGGGCTCGTTCTGGACAGCGACGCCGTGGTCGGCGACGACGGCTCGGTGATCGGCGACCCGACCGAGGCCGCCCTCGTCGTGCTGGCCGCGAAGCTCGGCGTCGACGCGGAGGAGACCCGCCGGGCCTACCCACGGCTGGCGGAGGTGCCGTTCGACTCCGAGTACAAGTTCATGGCCACCTTCCACACGGTTCCCGTCGACGGGGTCGAGCACGTCATCGAGCTCGTCAAGGGCGCGCCCGACCTCGTGCTCGCCCGGTGCAGCCAGGCCGGTGGCCCGCTGAGCGGGTCGGGCGTGCCGATCGCGCAGGCGGCCGACGCGATCAAGGAGGCCAACGACCGGATGGGAGGGAAGGGCCTTCGAGTCCTGGCGTTCGCCGCGCGGCTGGTCGCCGACGACGAGCTGGCGACGATGACCGCGGACCCGATGTCGCTCACGCGTGAGCTGTCGTTCGTGGGGCTGGCGGGCATCATCGACCCGCTGCGCGCCGAGGCCAAGGACGCCGTCACGGTCGCCCTGGCGGCCGGCATCGACGTGCGGATGATCACCGGCGACCACGCCGTCACGGCCCGGGCCATCGGGGAGGACCTCGGGCTCGGGCCCGGTGCCATCAGCGGCGCCGAGCTGCAGGCGCTGAGCGACGACGAGCTCAAGGCGCGCCTGCCCCAGCTGCACGTCTTCGGCCGGGTCACCCCGGAGGACAAGCTGCGCCTGGCGCGGGCGATGCAGGAGCAGGGCCTCATCGTGGCCATGACCGGCGACGCGGTGAACGACGCGGCGGCCCTGAAGCAGGCCGACATCGGGGTCGCGATGGGCAGCGGCAGCGAGGTCACCAAGCAGGCCGCGCGGATGGTCCTCACCGACGACAACTTCGGAACCCTCGTGCACGCGGTGGAGATCGGCCGGCGGGTCTACGACAAGGTCGTGTCGTACGTGCGCTACCAGATGACCCAGCTGCTCTCGCTGGTGCTCCTCTTTCTCGCGGCGACGATCTTCAACGTCAACGAGGGCGTGGCGATGACACCGACCATGGTGCTTTACCTGCTCTTCTTCGCCACGGCCGCCGGCGTCATCATCATCGCGGTCGACCCCGGCGACCCCGACGTCATGCACCGGCCACCGCGCGACCCGGCCATGCCCATCACCAACCGGCCCGCGGTCACGGCCTGGCTCGTCTACGCGGCGGTGCTGTTCGTGGCGGCGTTCATCCCCCTGGTGGCGGGGCCCGACGAGCCGAGCACGCAGGCGGCCAGCACGGCGATGACCATGACCTTCGCCGTCATGGGGATCGGCACCGTCTTCAACGCCCTGGTCAACCGGCGCGACCCCACCAGCGGGCTCACCGCCCCGATCGCCAAGGCCCTCGCGATCGCCCTGGTGCCGCTGGGCATGGTGTTCCTCGCGACCCAGCTCCCGTCCTTGCAGGGCGCCCTGCTCACCGTGCCGCTCACCGGCGGCCAGTGGCTGGTCTGCGTGGGCCTGGCGGCCCTGCTGCCCCTCACCGTCGAGGGAGGCAAGCTCGTGCGTCGCCGCCGACAGCCGCCCGCCCAGGCCCTGAGCCCGCTGGCCGTCGTGGCCCCCGCGAGGGTGCGGTGAGGCACCGCTGTGATGCCGGGTCGGCGAGCACCACGGACCCGGTGTCATCCCGTGGGGGTGATGACCGGTGGGCGGTGGCTTCCTAGGCTCGAGTCGAGGTGAGGTCACGCACGAACGCGCCTCGCCGAGCCTGGAGGAGAGCCCATGAGTGCCGCACCCGACGAGACCCGAGCACCGGCCGAGCAGGGCAGCCGCAAGCTGATGGTGCTGCTCGCCATGGCGATGTTCGTGCTGGTGGTGGACACCTCGCTGATGAACGTGTCGATCTCGGCCGTCATCGAGGACCTCGACACCACGGCCAGTGGCGTGCAGTCGGCCATCGCGCTCGAGGCGCTGGTGTCAGCGGCCTTCATCCTGATCAACAGCAAGGTCGGGGACCTGATCGGCCGCAAGCGCGCCTACGTCCTGGGCCTGTTGGCGTATGCCGTGGGCGCGCTGGCGATGACCCTGACCCAGAGCCTGACCACCATCGTCATCTTCTGGGCCGTCATCGGTGGTCTCGGCGCCTCACTGCTGCTGCCCGCCATGCAGTCGCTCATCCACGGCAACTTCTCCGGCGCCGCCCAGAAGCAGGCGTACGCCCTGATCGGTGCCGCGGCCGCGATCGCGGCGGCCGTCGGGCCGCTGCTCGGCGGGTTCGTGACCACCTACCTGTCCTGGCGGGTCGGGTTCGCGCTCGAGGTGGTCATCATCGCGGTGGTGCTCAGCCAGATCCGGCTGGTCAAGGACGTGGAGTACACGGGCTCGCGCCAGGTCGACGGCGTCGGCGCGGTGCTGTCGGTCGTGGGCATGGGTGGCGTGGTGCTCGGCATCCTCGTCTGGCAGGAGGGCGGCGAGTTCGTGCTGCTGCTGATGGCGGTGGGGGCGGTGGCGCTGGGCTCGCTGGCCTGGTGGCTGCTCAAGCGCAAGCGCGCCGGCCGGGTCACCCTGCTCGACCCCGACCTGTTCCGCTCCCCGAACTTCACGGCGGGCATCTCCGCGCAGATGCTGCAGCAGATCACCCTCGGCGGGGCGATGATCGCCCTTCCGCTGTTCCTGCAGATGACGCTGGAGTACAACGCGATGCAGGCCGGCCTGTCCCTGGCCCCGCTGTCGCTGACGATGTTCGCGGCCGCCCTGGTGGCTGGGAGGAAGGCGGGGAACCGTCGCCCGGCGCGGATCATCCGCACCGGCTTCGCGCTCTCCGCCGTGGGCCTCGCGATCATCATCGCGATGGTGCCCGTCATCGACAGCGGCTGGTTCCTCGCGATCCCGCTGGTGATCACGGGCAGCGGCCTGGGGCTGCTCGTCTCGCAGCTGAACAACTACACGCTGGCCCCGATCGAGGAGGAGCGGATCAGCGAGGCCGCCGGGGTGAACTCCGCCGCCGGGTCCTTCGGGCTGTCCTTCGGGCTGGCGATGGCGGGAGGCATCATGCTCGCCGCCCTCGCGTTCAGCTTCACCAACCTCACCGAGGCGAGCACCGTCATCCCCACGGCTCAGCAGCAGCAGATCGCGGTGGCCCTGGAGGACGACGCGGAGGTCATGAGCAACACCGCCCTCGCCGAGCAGATCGTCGGCCAGCCGGCCGAGGTGGAGGCGGCGGTCCTGCAGATCAACGACGAGGCACGCAACCGGTCGCTGCAGGTCGCCCTGCTGGTGCCGCTCCTCGCGGCGCTGGCCGGGCTCGGCAACTCGTTCCGGATGCTGCGCCTGCCGGACATCAAGCCCTCCGCCTCGTTGGAGGGCATCGACCTCGGCTGAGGCTGGGACCGCGCCAGGGGCGCCGCCGTCACGGCGGCGCCCCTTCACGTCGGGTGCGGGGTCAGCGGCGGTCGCGACGGTCCTCGCGCCGGTCCTCGCGGCGGTCGCCGCGGCGGCGCACGCCGTGGACGACGACTGCTGCGGTGCCGACGGTGGCGGCGGTGCGGGCCACGGGGGCGCCGATGACGCCGCGGCGGGCTGCGCGTGCGGGACGTAGGGGCATGTCAGTTCCCTCCTTCCAAGGCCATCTCGTGCTCGATGGATGCGGCGATCGCCTGGATCGGGATCCGGCCGGAGGCGATGAGCTGGCCCCCGGCGCGACGGGCGGCACTCGCGAACGGCGCGGCCCACACGTTCTCCCAGACCACGACGCCGGCGACGCTGCCGGGCTCCATGGCGGCGGCGAGCAGCTCGACGTCCTCGGCAGCCAGGATCTCGGCGATGTCGGCCTCCAGCGCCCGGATCCTGTCGACCGTGGGCGTCTCGTCCAGCTCCATCGCGTCGACGGAGCCATCCGCCTCCTTGACCAGGACCAGCACGTCGAGGATCCGGATGATGCCCGACTCCGCGAGCTTGGCGAGCTCCTCCGCGGCCTCCCCGGTGAAGTTCTGCTCACCGGCGGGGAACTCGATGACCAGGTAGTCGACCGGCCCCAGCTCCTCGATCGTGGTGTCTTCGTTCTCGTCCATGGTTCTCCTTCCAGAGCCGCCCGGCCGAAGCACAGAGCCGCCGTGGTGGGCCGGCCCTGGATCGCGGGCCGACTCGGTGCCGGCGCTGCGTTGACCCGTCCAACCTCTCGCAGTCGCGGCCGGAACGGATCACCCCGGCTGGGTGAGGGGCGGCGGGGAGTCGGGGCGCCGGGTGACGGTCGGAGGCAGCAGCCCATTCCTGCTGCACGGCGTCGGTGCCGAGCCCCTCCTGCGGGGAATGCCGGCCGTGCCGAGGTGTATTGATAGGGCATGGACGAGATCCGGGTCCGGGCCATCCACACCTTCCCGGCGCACGGAGAAGCCGGCGTCGAGCACGCCAGCGTGCAGGTCGGCGAGGCCGGGCTGGTCGGTGACCGGCCGAAGAAGGCCGCGGTCTCCCTGGTCGGTGCCGACGCCCCCGGCACCCGCGCCAACCTGGTGCTCGACGCGTCGACCGAGCAGGTCGAGGCCCTCGACGGCTCGGTGGTGCGCATCGGCGAGGTGCTGCTCGCCGTGCAGCGCACCGGCACCTCGTGCCCCGGCCTCTATGCGGCGGTCGGCGAGCCGGGCAGCATCCGGGTGGGTGACAGCGTGCAGCGCACATGACCGCGGTGGTCGGCGCGGCCCACGAGGCCGGCGTCGAGCGGCTCCTCGACAGCTACCGCGCCATCCCGGCCGGGGAGCAGGTGCGCCTGGCCAAGCGCACCTCCAACCTGTTCCGGGCCCGGGCCGCCAGCACCGCCCCCGGCCTGGACACCTCGGGGCTCACCGGCGTCATCGAGGTCGACGTCGATGCCCGCACCGCCGACGTGCAGGGCATGTGCACCTACGAGCACCTCGTCGACGCCACGCTGGCCCACGGCCTCACCCCGCTCGTGGTGCCCCAGCTGCGCACCATCACCCTGGGTGGGGCGGTCACCGGCCTCGGCATCGAGTCCACGTCGTGGCGCAACGGGCTGCCGCACGAGTCGGTGCTCGAGCTGGACGTCCTCACGGGCTCGGGCGAGGTCGTCACGGCGGATGCCGGGCCGCGCCACCCCGACCTCTTCCGCGGCTTCCCCAACGCCTACGGCACCCTGGGTTACGCCACCCGGCTGCGCATCGAGCTCGAGCCGGTGGGTCGCGTCGTCACGCTGCGGCACGTGCGCTTCCACGACCTCGACGAGCTGGTGGCGGCACTCCGGTCCGCCGTCGCCGACGGGTCGTTCGACGGCGAGCCGGTCGACTACATCGACGGCGTGGTGTTCTCGGCGACCGAGTCCTACCTCGTGCTCGGCGCCCGCGGCGACGAGCCCGGGCCGACCAGCGACTACACGGGGCGGGCGGTCTACTACCGGTCCATCCAGCACGACGGTGCCACGCCGAAGCGCGACCGGCTCAGCACGCTCGACTACCTGTGGCGCTGGGACACCGACTGGTTCTGGTGCTCGCGGGCGTTCGGCGCGCAGCACCCCCATGTGCGGCGGATCTGGCCGAAGCGCTGGTTGCGCAGCAGCGTCTACTGGAAGCTCATCGCCCTCGACCGGCGCTTCTCCGTGGCCGACCGGCTCGAGGCCCGCCAGGGCCGGCCGCCGCGAGAGCGGGTGGTGCAGGATGTCGAGATCCCCCTCGACGCCACCGCCGGGTTCCTGCGCTGGTTCCTGCGCGAGGTGCCGATCGAGCCGATCTGGCTGTGCCCGTTACGACTCCGCAGCGACCAGTCATGGTCCCTCTACCCGCTGCAGGCTGGCGAGACCTACGTCAACGTCGGCTTCTGGTCGTCGGTGCCGTCAGACCCGGCGGCGGCCCCGGGGGCCACCAACCGGCGCATCGAGCACCAGGTCACCGCCCTGGGTGGGCACAAGTCGCTGTACTCCGAGTCGTTCTACGACGCGGACGAGTTCCACCGGCTCTACAACGGGTACGACTACTCCGTGCTGAAGCAGCGGTGGGATCCGGACGGCCGGCTGCCCGACCTGTACGCCAAGGCGGTCAAGGGCGCCTGACGCCTCCATCACTAGAGGCTTGCGGGAGACACCGAGAGAGAAGGAAGCAGATGTCCATCGCCGAGATCGTCGAGTCGGTGCTGGACGGGCCGATTCCCCTGGGCGTGCGCGCCTACGACGGGTCGTCGCTCGGCCCGCCCGACCCGCCGCATGTGCTCAACCTGCTCACTCCGAGGGCCGCCTCCTACCTCGCCACCGCGCCCGGTGAGCTGGGCCTGGCCCGGGCCTACGTCTCGGGCGACCTCGACGTCGAGGGCGTGCACCCCGGCGACCCGTACGACCTGCTCGTCGACCTCGCGTCGGTGCGCTTCCGGCGCCCCACGGCCGCCGCGGCCGTCGAGGCGGCCCGAACCCTGGGCGTCAGGGGCCTGGCCCCGCCGCCGCCACCCCCGCAGGAGGCACTGCCCCGCTGGCGCCGCGTCGCCGAGGGCCTGCGGCACTCCACGACCCGCGACGCCGACGCGATCAGCCACCACTACGACGTGTCGAACCGGTTCTACGAGATGGTGCTCGGCCCGTCGATGACCTACACCTGCGCCTGCTACGCCGGTGCCGGGGCGACGCTCGAGCAGGCGCAGGAGAACAAGTACCGCCTGGTCTTCGACAAGCTGGGTCTTCAGCCGGGTGACCGGCTGCTCGACATCGGCTGCGGCTGGGGTGGCATGGTCCGCTACGCCGCACGGCACGGTGTGCAGGTCCTGGGCGTCACCCTCTCGCGCCAGCAGGCCCTGTGGGCCGACAGGGCCATCGCCGACGCCGGGCTGGCCGACCTCGCGGAGGTGCGCCACTGCGACTACCGCGACGTCACCGAGACCCGGTTCGACGCCCTGTCGTCGATCGGGCTCACCGAACACATCGGGGTGCGCAACTACCCGGCCTACTTCCGCTGGATCCGCGACCGGCTGAGTCCTGGCGGGCGGCTGCTCAACCACTGCATCACCCGGCCGCACAACCGCCGCCAGGAGACCGGCCACTTCATCGACCGGTACGTCTTCCCCGACGGCGAGCTGATCGGGTCGGGCCGCATCATCACGGCGGCGCAGGACGTCGGCCTGGAGGTGCTGCACGAGGAGAACCTGCGCGAGCACTACGCGCTGACCCTGGCCCAGTGGTGCCACAACCTGGTCGAGCACTGGGACGAGTGCGTCGGCGAGGTGGGGGAGGGCACCGCCCGGGTCTGGGGCCTCTACATGGCGGGCTCACGACTCGGGTTCGAGCGCAACGAGATCCAGCTGCACCAGGTGCTGGCCCAGCGCCCGCACGACGACGGCTCCAGCGGCCTTCCGCTGCGCCCGTGGTGGAACGCCTGACCGCGCAGCCCTACGAGCTCGGCACCGCCACACTGGAGAGGCCGTCCCACACGAGCGCCGTGAGGTCGTCGGCCAGCTCCTCGGTGCTCGGGCCGCCGGCGGCGCCACCAGCCGCCAGCCAGTCGTCGGCCGTGGCGCGCACCATGCCGACGAGGGCCACGCCCCACATCCGGGGGGCGGAGCCCCGGCTTCCCAGGCCGCCGGCGACGAGGTCGGCGACGTGCGTGGCGATGCGGTCCGTCATCCCGGCGGCGACGTCCCCCTGGGGCCGCTCACCTGCCGGCACGATCGGCGCGTTGACGATGAACCGGTAGACCTCCGGGTCGTCGGCGACGAGCCGCAGGTAGGCGCCGATCACGCCGTGCACGACGTCGCGCGGGCCGTCCGGGGCGGGGTCGCCGGCCGCGCGGGTCAGGCCGCGGATGATCGTGGCGTCGACCCGCTCGGCGACGGCCCGGTACAGGCCGGCGCGGTCGGTGAAGTGCCGGTAGAACACCGTCTTCGAGGTGCGCGCGGCGGCGGCCACCTCGTCCATGCCGACGCCGGCACCGTGCTCGCGGATGGCGCGCAGCGTCGCCTCGACGAGCTCCTGGCGCCGGGCGAGCCGGTGCTCGTCCCAGCGGGAGCTGCGTCCGTCCGGTGTCGCGTCGGTCGCACCCACGCCCCGGACGGTAGCAGGAACCCGCGGTACCTGTTACCTTCCGTACCGGGTACTACGACCCGACCCAGCAGCTGACCCAAGGAGCCCTCCCGGTGACCACCACCCGCCGCGCCGCCGTCCTCGGCGGCAACCGGATCCCGTTCGCCCGCCAGTTCGGCGCCTACGCCGACGCCTCCAACCAGGACATGCTCACCGCCGCCCTCGAGGGCCTGGTCGCCCGACACGGGCTCGCCGGCGAGCGACTGGGTGAGGTCGTGGCCGGTGCGGTCATCAAGCACAGCCGCGACTTCAACCTCACCCGCGAGGCAGTGCTCGGCTCCAGCCTGTCGCCCGCCACGCCGGCCTACGACATCACCCAGGCCTGCGGCACGGGGCTCGAGGCCGCCATCCTGGTCGCGAACAAGATCGCCCTCGGCCAGGTCGACTCGGGGATCGCCGGTGGCGCCGACTCGGCATCCGACGCGCCGATCGTGGTGCCCGAGAAGCTGCGCCGCAAGCTGCTGCGGATGAACCGCGCCAAGAGCGCGACCGACAAGGCGATGGCGGCGCTCGCCTTCCGGCCCACCGACCTGGGCGTGTCCGTGCCGGCGAACACCGAGCCGCGAACAGGCCTCTCGATGGGCGAGCACATGGCCATCACCGCCGAGCGCTGGGGCATCACCCGGGAGGACCAGGACGCCCTCGCGCTGGCGAGCCACCACAACCTGGCCGCCGCATACGACCGGGGCTTCTTCGACGACCTGCTGACGCCCTACCTCGGCCTGACCCGCGACTCGAACCTGCGCCCGGACTCCACCCTGGACAAGCTCGCCTCGCTCAAGCCGGTGTTCGGCACGGGCGAGGGCGCCACGATGACGGCCGGCAACTCCACGCCCCTGACCGACGGCGCCTCCGCCGTGCTGCTCGGCTCGCAGGAGTGGGCCGCGGCCCACGGACTGGAACCGCTGGCCTGGTTCGTCGACGGCGAGGCCGCCGCGGTGGACTACGTCAGGGGCGACGAGGGCCTGCTGATGGCACCCGCCTACGCCGTGCCGCGCCTGCTCGCCCGCAACGGCCTGTCACTGCAGGACTTCGACTTCTACGAGATCCACGAGGCGTTCGCCGCAACAGTGCTCACGACCCTGGCGGCATGGGACGACGAGCTGTTCTGCCGCGAGCGGCTCGGGCTCGATGCGCCGCTGGGTTCCATCGACCGCTCCCGCCTGAACGTCAACGGGTCCTCGCTCGCCGCAGGCCACCCGTTCGGGGCCACCGGCGGTCGCATCGTCGCCACGCTGGCCGCGCTGCTCGCCGAGAAGGGGCCCGGCTCGCGGGGTCTGATCTCCATCTGCGCGGCCGGTGGACAGGGCGTCGTCGCGATCCTCGAGGCGGCCTGACATGGCGCACCGAGACGGCTACACCGCCTTCGTCTCCTCCGGCGTCGGCAAGAAGCTGGCCACCACCCTCGGCCTGCCCCAGCCGGTGGCGCTGCGCCGCCAGGTGCCGGGCCGGCCGCTCGTCGACGGGCCGGTGCTGCTCGGCGGCCACGCCGACACCCCCGCGCTGACCGCGCTGCGCGAGGGCCTGACCACCGCGGGTGCCACGCTGGTCGAGGCGGTGCCCGAGTCGGGCCGCCTCGGCGGGGTCGTGGTCGACCTGACCGCCGCCCAGGCTCCGGCCGACCTGGAGTCGCTGCGGGCCACGCTCGCCCCGGCCCTGAAGCGCCTCGGGCGCTGCGCGCGGGTCGTCGTCATCGGGCGCGACCCGGCGCGGGCCGGTTCGCCCGCGCAGCGGGCCGCCCGCCGGGCGCTCGAGGGCATCACCCGTTCGGTGGCCAAGGAGCTGCGCGCGGGTGCCACCGCCAACCTGGTGCTGGTCGCCGACGGGTCCGAGGCGGCGGCGCGCGGCACCGTCGAGTTCCTGCTCTCGGCGCGGTCCGCCTACGTCGACGCGCAGGTCTTCCGGGTCGGCGCGGGGGACGCGCCCACAGCATCCGGCGACCGCCCGCTCGAGGGGAAGGTGGCCGTGGTCACGGGGGCGGCCCGCGGCATCGGCGCCGAGATCGCCCGCGCCCTGTCGCGCGACGGCGCCACCGTGGTGTGCGTGGACGTGCCGTCCGCCGGTGCGGCCCTCGCGGCGGTGGCCAACGGCATCGGTGGCACGGCGCTGCAGGCCGACGTGACCGCCCCGGATGCCGGTCAGCGCATCCTCGGCCACTCCCGTACCCGCCACGGCGGGCTCGACGTGGTCGTCCACAACGCCGGCATCACCCGCGACAAGCTGCTCGCCAACACCGACGCCGACCGCTGGGACTCGGTCGTCGACGTCAACCTCGGCTCGATCCTGCGGATGAACGAGGCGTTCCTCGGCAAGGACGGCCTGCGCGACGGCGGCCACGTCGTGCTCGTCTCGTCGATCGCCGGTATCGCCGGCAACCGTGGCCAGAGCAACTACGCGGCATCCAAGGCGGGTGTCATCGGGCTGGTCGACGCCTACTCGAGCGACAAGGCGCTGCAGCGGCGCGGCATCACCGTCAACGCCGTCGCTCCCGGTTTCATCGAGACCGAGATGACGGCGCGCATCCCGTTCGCGACCCGCGAGCTCGGCCGCCGGCTCAACAGCCTGTCGCAGGGCGGCCTGCCGGTCGACGTCGCCGAGACGATCGCCTACTTCGCCTCCGACGCCCAGTCGACGGTCAGCGGCAACGTCGTGCGGGTCTGCGGCCAGAGCCTGCTCGGAGCCTGAGGTGGCCGTGGAGGCGCTGTCCGGGATGCCGTCGACGGCACCGCTGTTCGTGCGGGCGGCCGTGCTGGCCAGGCTTCCGCGCGGCGAGTCGGTGCCCGACCGCACCCTGGTCGTCGAGGACGTGCGGGTCGACCGCGAGCGGCTGGCCGCCTACCAGCGGCTGACCGGCTACGACGTCGGCGACACCCTCCCGCAGCCCTACCCGTGGGTGCTCGCGTTCCCGGTGCAGACCGCCCTGATGGCGCGCCGCGACTTCCCGGTGCCGCTGCCCGGCCTGGTGCACCTCAGCAACCGCGTGACCACGCACCGGCCGTTGGATGCCGGGGACCCGCTCACGCTGTCCGTGAGCCCGGGTGCGCTGCGCCCGCACCGGCGCGGGCGCACGCTCGAGGTGCGGCTCGAGGCCTCGGTGGACGGGGAGCTGGTCTGGGAGTGCGACTCGGTCTACCTCAGCCGGGGGAGGGGCGCCGACGACGCGCCACGGGGTGAGTCCCCTCCGGCGCTGCCGGGCGGAACGCCGGCCGCCCGCTGGCGGCTGCCCGAGGACCTGGGGCGCTCGTACGCCGGGGTGTCCGGTGACGTGAACCCCATCCACCTCTACGCCCTCACCGCCAAGGCGATGGGCTTCCCGCGGCAGATCGCCCACGGCATGTGGACCTACGCCCGGACCCTCGCCGCGCTGGGCCGCACCTCGCTCGGGCCCTCGAGCAGCAGCGTCTGGTTCACCCGGCCGGTGTTCCTGCCGAGCACCGTCGAGCTGGTCGTCGCCCAGGACGGTGGAACCGTGCAGGCCGGCCTGCGGTCCGCCGAGGACGCGGCCAACGGCCACCTGGTGCTCACCCTCGACGGCTGAGGCTCGGCCGCTAGCGCACAGCGGCCTCCACCGCAATGGCCCGGTCGGGCCATGGTGGGCGGCCCGGTGCGCCGCTAGGTTGACCTCACTTCGGGCGACGTGGTCCGGGGTCGTGCTGTGATGCTCGCCGCCCGGTCCGCCGAGCGGGCCCGGGCTCGGGAGGGCGCGATGACGCTGTGCAGGGAGAGCTCGTGAATCCACAACGCCCCGGTCCCGCCATCCCCGAACCCCCGTCCCGCGCGCACCGCGCCTCGGGGGCCAAGGCCCTCGGTGCCGTCCTCGCCGTGGCCCTCGTGCCCCTGGCCCTCGTGGTGGCACCGTTGGCCCGGCCCGCAGCCCCGACAGCGACCGTCCGGACCGCCGTCGCCGGCGCGTTCACCCCGGCACCCCAGTGGCTCGCTGTGCGGACCGGCACGACCTCGTCGGTCACGCTCAACACCGTGACCGGGCAGCAGGGTGCCGCGCAGCCCCTCGCCCCGGGGGCCAGCTGCGGCGTCAACCTCGGGCCGGCGGCCGGCCAGCTGCTCACCCTGCGCGGGTCCACGGGCGGCGCGATGGACCCCCTGCTCGCCTCGTACGCCAGCGGCTCCATCGGGGTCAAGGAGAAGAAGTCCGGCACGTCGTGCTACCAGGTCGGCGCACCGAGCGAGGCGCTCGAGCTCGGCGTAGGCGCCGGCCTGCGCGGCGCCCTCGGCCAGGACGTCCTGATCAGCTCCGCCTACCTCGACGTCGAGCTGAAGGGCAGCGCCCGCATCCTGGCCACGGCTCGCCAGGGCACCACCGTCGTCGGCACCTTCGAGCTGCAGAGCGGCATCAGCGTCGGCCTCCCACAACTGGCGAGCACGACGCCGTTCGTGTGCACCGGCCGGGCGGACTCCGGGCCGGACAGCGGGCCCAGCGACAACTGCCGCTGGCCGATCAGCACCCCGTCCTGGCTGGGCGCTGATGACGGCGTCTACTTCGACACGCTGACCCTCAAGGCCGTGGTCGGGTCGTTCTCGGTCGAGGGCGGTGCCGACGGCTCGATCCAGCCGCCCGCGCCCCTGACGACGCCGAGTGCCTCCATCCTCGAGGTCGCCCCCGACACGGTCAGCTGCGGCGGGGCCACGGGCACGACGCTCGCCGTCGGTGCCAAGCCCTCGGTCACCATCCACCGTCTCGACAACGTCGGCCCCACCCCGTGCTCGGCGGTGCCCTACGAGCTGTCCACCGCCGACGGCTCCGCCCGCTTCCTCAAGCCGCTCGACGTCCAGCCGACCGCCCAGTTCGTCTGGGACGTCACCTCGTTGTTCCCGAGCACGACAGCCAGCAGCACCCCCGGAGCCCCCGACACCGGCACCACCGTGCTGCCCGACATCAAGATCGACTACGAGACGCCGGATGCCGCCGGCGCCTCACCGCTGCTGAGGCTGGGCTGGTGCCCGGGCGCCAACGCCGTCGACGACCCGGCACTGTTCCCGGGCTACACGGTCGCCCAGGTCGAAGCCCTGCCCGACCAGGACGACTTCATCGGCACCCAGTTCGCCTGCGTCATCTCCCGCACGGCCAAGGCCGTCGCGGGCGACCCCGACCAGGTGTCGGTGCGCGACCTCGTCTACGTCTACGGCGACGCCAGGATGCAGTTCTAGCTCCCGCTGCTGGGTGTGGGCGGCTGCTCGTGGCCGCGCACACCCAGGCCAGTGAGCAGCTGATGGGACTCCAGCCAGGCGGCCTCCGCCGCGTCCTCGCGGTGGTGACGCTGCTCGAGGTCACTGCTCAGGGAGAGCAGAAGCGCCTGCTCGTACGGGAGGTCCTGCGCACGGGCAGCCAGGATGCCGCTGGTGATGATCTCTCCGGCTTCGTCCAAGCGGTCGAGCGCGAGCAGTGCGCGCCCTCGCTGGAGACACGTACGCGGCAGGGAGAACCCCGCGTCGGCTCCCGCAGCCCGCTCAGCATCGTCAATGATCGCCAGCGCCTCCGCCGGCCGTCCGGAGCGCAGCACCGCCTCGGCCTGCACGAGGGCGGCATCGAGCGCGCTCGTGTGGTTGTTGAGCGCCGAGAACGTCGCGACCACCTCTGCCGCTCGGCGTTCGGCCTCGTCGAGCTGCTCACGGCTGAGGGAGACCCGCGCCAGCTGCAGCCGGCCCTCGGCGAGGAAGATGACGGCGCCGGAGGCCCGCAGCACCCGGACGGCCCCCACGAGAACCTCCTCGGCCTCGTCGAGGTGGCCCTGGTTGATGAGCAGCTCGCCGAGGTTGACGTCCGTCTGGGCTGCCACGAAGGCGCTGCCTGCCTCGAGCGCCACCTGTCGGCTGGACCTGTACCACTGGGCGGCCTCGGGCCAGTGCCCAGAGTAGTAGGCCATCGTCCCCAGGTTCGAGCGCACCCTGGACTCGAGCTGACGCAGCCCGTGCTCGACACAGATGTCGAGAGCCTCCAGGTGCCGTGCGCCCAGGCCCGGCACACCCAGCTGGAGGTCGACCGAGTCGATGAGCATGAGGGTGCGCACCAGCGTCTCCTGCTCACCGACCTCGCGTGCTCCTTCCAGCGCTCGCTCGGCCCATCGCTTGGCCTCCTTCGGCCGTTCCTGCTCCACGCGGGCGAGGGCTGTCAGGTTGTCCACTCGGGCCATGGTCGCCCTCCCGGCCTCACCGCTGTCGGCCAGGAGGCGGCGGGCCCGCCCCACCATGCGCACCGCAGTGGCGAACCGGCCCGTTCTGTTGTGAACGGTCGCCTGGCGCACGAGGAGGTCGGCGGTGGCGATGGGGTCCTCCCGCAGGAGCCGAGTCGCGCGTTGGTAGGCCTCGACCGACTCGTCGAACATCCCGGCCAGCTCGCGCAGCTCGCCCACCACGGTCCACAACCCGGCCCGGTCGGCATCCGTCACCTCCGGCAGCCGTCGGCTCACGTCGAGCGCGGTCTCGAAGTGGTCGGCGGCATCCGCGTTGGCGTACGACCGCCTGGCCAGCTCGCCGGCTCGCGGTGCATACCGCCCGGTCCGAACCGCATCACCGGCCCTCGCGAAGTGCAGGACCAGGGTGGGCGAGTCGGCATCGAGGTCGGTGCTCACCGCTTCCAGCACGTCGCCGGCCCTTTCATGGATACGGGCACGCACCCTGAACGCGAGCCCCTCGTAGGCAGCGTCACGGACCAGGCTGTTGCGGAACCGGAGCCGTCCCTCGCCGTCGGACTCGATGAACGCCGACAGCGCGGACAGGGTCGGCGCGCTCACCACGAGGTCGTCGGCCTCCAGAATTCGCTGCAGCACCTCACGCCGGAAGCTGCGGCCCAGGACGGCGCAGTAGCGCAGGATGCGGCGCACCGCAGGCGGCAGCCCGTCGATCTGGGTGCTCATCGCCGCGTGCACGGACTCGGGCAGCTGTGCAAGGGACCCCGAGCCGAGTGCCAGGCGGGTGACCTCCTCGACGAAGAGCGGGTTGCCTTCGGCCCGCTCGACGATGGCGGCGACCTCGTGTGGTCGCAGGGGAGTGGCCTCCGTCGCGGCGATGACCAGGCGCTCGATGACGTCGGGCCCCAAGGGCCGCATCTCCACGCGTACCCCGGACTCCGGCGCGAAGCCGCCCGTGTCGCCCCGGCGCACCACCAGCACCGCCCACGGTCGTCCGGCCGTCGCGAACGCGAGCCTGCCCAGCAGCGCGACGGAGGCGCCGTCAGCCCAGTGCGCCTCCTCGACGACGAGGGTGAGCCGCCCGGGAACGAGATGCGCGAGCAGAGCGATGACGACATCCGCCACCCGGTCCGCGCGGTACTGGGGGTCGATGCGCTCGGCCTCGGGCGTCGACGGCACCTCGACCTGCACGACGTCGGCGAGGAGCGGTGCCATCGGGAGCACGTCGGGCGCCGACTGCTCGAGGGTGAGCAGAAGAGCGCGTCCCATGACCTCCGGTTCGGCACGGGGGACCCCGAGCAGATCGCGCAGGGGGTCGCGCAGCATCCGGTACGTGCTCGACACGCCGTAGGGCTCACCGCGGAGCACGATGCGGGGCGTGCCCGCCGCGGCGGCCTCCAGTGCCTCATGGGCGAGGCGGGACTTGCCCATCCCGGTCGCACCGTCGATCGTGACGACACCGCCCGAGCCCGCCAAGGCCTCCTCGAGCGCCCTGCGCACGGTGGCGGACTCCTCGTCGCGACCCAGGAACGGCAACCGCGAGTCGTCGACCCCCTCCCGCGTGCCGACCTCCTCACCGACGTCGTAGACGGACATCGGCTCCGCCTTGCCCTTCATCGTGAAGGGCCCTGCCGGGGTCACGGCGAAACGGGTGCGCGAGTGCTCCAACACGCTCGGGTGGGCGTGGATCACCCCCACGGGTGCCGTGCCCATGATGCGGGCGGCGGAGTTGGTCGTGTCGCCCATCGCGGAGTAGGCCGCGCGCTCCGGGACACCGACCTCGGCCGCGAAGACGTGGCCGCGGTTGACCCCCAGCTGGAGCGGAAGGGGGAGGGCGGCATCGGCGATGCGGCGCAGCGCCCGCAGCATCCGGCCCTCATCGTCCTCGCGCGTGTTGGGCACGCCCGTCCCGAGGAAGAACTTGCCGCCGTCGGTGTCGAGGTCGGTGGCGAGCAGGGTGACGCCCTCCGCCTCGAGCGCCTCCTCCACGCTGCTGACCAGCGCGTGCAGCCGCTCGGCCAGGGCCTGCGGACCCTCGTGTGCGAGAACGGTGTCCGTGCCCGAGAACCGCACGAACGCGATGGTGGCGACCCGGTGCTCGGGGTCCGGCGGCCCCGGTGCCAGGAACTCGCCGAGAGCGGTCGGGAAGAGGGTGGACAGCCGGTCAGGGCGGTCGAGCGGACCGGACACCGGCTGCCCCGGTGCCGTGTGCGGGCGACGGCGACGCAACAGCAGGGCCCCGTCGTCGCGCGGGCGGGTGCTGCCGCGCGGGAGCCGGGCCGCGGTAGCCGGGCTGACGACGACCTGTCCGGCGTCGGCTGCCTTCTCCGCCAGGGCAACCGCACTCGCACCCGGGCCCAGGACGAGCAGCTCGCGGGTGGGCGCGCCCACCAGGAACAGCTCGACCTCACCGGAGTGCACCCCCACCGACATCGACAGCGAGAACCGGCCCGCGGACGTGGGCACGGCGGCGGCGGCGCGCAGCGAGGCCCGCATCTCGACGGCGGCGTCGCAGGCCTGCTGCGGGTGGTCCTCGCCGCGGAAGAGGAAGAGCAGGGCGTCGCCGCCGAACTTCAGCAGCTCGCCGCCGCGGGCCGCCGCGATCGTGAGCATCGGCCCGAAGACCCGGTTGAGGGCCTCGACGATCTCCTCGGCGCCGATCCGGCCCTGGTGCGAGAGCCGCTCGGTGAGCGCGGTGAACCCGGAGACGTCGGCGAAGACCAGGGTGCCGTCGACGGTGCGGTGCAGCGCGCCCGGCGCCTCGTCGTCCCACGCCAGCGTCAGGGGAGGGACGTGGCGACGCAGGTCGGTCATCGGTCGTGCTCCAGGTGGGCCGTTCGGCGCGGGCTGCTCGGGATCGCTAGACTCCCACACGCTGACAGCGTCGAGCAGGCGGATCCACCGTTCCAGGGCGCGCAAGGAGGACCCGTGCGCGTCGACTTCCTCGGGGTTCGTGGCTCGGTGTGTGCCCCCGGCCCCGACTTCGTCCGCTACGGCGGCAACACCTCGTGCGTGGCCGTCCGTCCCGACGCAGATGCACCGCCGACGCTCCTGCTCGACGCGGGCACCGGCATCCGCACCGTGACGGCGATGCTCGGGGGCGCCCCCTTCCGGGGAACGATCCTGGTGAGCCACGTCCACTGGGACCACGTGCAGGGCCTGCCGTTCTTCGCGGCCGGCGACCGGGCCGGTGCCTCCGTGCGGCTCCTCCTGCCGGCGCAGGGGGGCCGCTCAGGGCGCGACCTCGTCGCACAGACGATGTCGCCGCCCGCCTTCCCGATCACGCCCGAGGGGCTGATCGGCGCCTGGACGTTCGACACCGTGCAGCCCGGCGACCTCGAGGTCGAGGGCTTCTCGGTGCGGGCCTTCGAGGTGGCGCACAAGGGCGGCCGCACCTTCGGCTACACCGTGCGCTCGGGGTCGACCTCGGTCGGCTACGTGCCCGACCACGCTCCCGAGCTGGGCGTCTCCGACGACGCGCTGGCGGCCCTGGCCGGCGTCGACGTGCTGGTGCACGACGCACAGTTCCTCGAGCACGAGCGACCCCGCGCGGTCGACTACGGCCACGCCACCGTCGACGACGCGATCCGGCTCGCCGAGCGGGCGGGGGTGGGCAAGCTCGTGCTGTTCCACCACGGCCCGCACCGCACCGACGACGCCCTCGACGAGATCCGGCGCTCGTCCACGGCATCCATCCCGGTGCTCGTCGCGGCGGAGGGCAGCGGGCTCGACGTGACGCCACCGCCCGTCGGTTAGAGTGCCACCCGTGCGGATCCTCTCGGTCTCGGATCTGCACTACCGCCTTCCGCACTACGACTGGCTCGTCAAGGCAGCGGCGGATGCCGATGTCGTGGTCCTGGCCGGCGACCTCGCCGACGTCGTGAGCCCGGTGCCGCACGAGGTGCAGGCGGTCGTGCTGAGCACCTACCTGTCCCGGCTGGCCGAGCACTCGCTCGTGCTGGCCTCCTCGGGCAACCACGACCTCGACGGGCCCGGTGCCAACGGCGAGCAGGTGGCCGGCTGGCTGCGCCGCGTCGCCGACGACCGCGTGGTCGTCGACGGCGCCTCGGTCGACGTCGACGGCATCCGCTTCACCGTCTGCCCGTGGTGGGACGGCTCGCTGACGCGCGACGAGGTCGACGCGCAGCTGGCCGCCGCCGCGGTCGACCGACCTGGGCGGTGGGTGTGGGTCTACCACTCGCCCCCGGCGGGCACGGTGCTGTGCCGCGACGGCCGGCGCGAGTTCCCCGACCACGACCTCGCCGCGTGGATCGAGCAGTACCAGCCCGACGTCGTCATCTGCGGCCACATCCACCAGGCCCCGTGGGCCAAGGGCGGCTCGTGGCACGCCCGGCTCGGGCGCACCCAGGTGTTCAACGCGGGCAAGCAGATCGGGCACGTGCCGCCGCACATCACCTTCGACACCGACCAGGGCACCGCGCACTGGTTCGGGGTGTTCGACAGCGAGACCATCCAGCTGGGCTGACGCCCGGGCGGTGGGGCTCAGTGCCCCTCGTGCTGCTCCTCGGGGTCGCGGGCGGAGCCGGTGCGCGGCCGCGGCGCCTGGTGGTGCACCAGCGTGTCGAGGATGCGGTCGATCATCGCCATGTGGTCGTCGTGGCCGGCGAACTGCCGCTTGACGTCGACGAGGTACTGGGTGAGCCCGTCGAGCCGGGCCGCGGTCATCTGCAGCACGCCCAGGGCGGCGCCGGGGCGCTGCCGGAAGAAGGTCTCCGGGTCGTCGATGACGCGCACCACGACCTCGGTCGTCGCACGCGCGGTGGCGGTGGCCGGCTTGTCGAGGATCCACGACATCTCACCGAAGACGGCGCCGCCGTGGGCGATCCGCGCGAAGGGCGTGCCGTCGCGCTCGACCGTCACCGTGCCCGACACCAGCACCAGCATCCGCGAGGGCGGCGCGCCCTCGGTGATGAGCACGTCACCGGCGGCCAGCTGCTCCAGCGGCAGGTCTGCACACAGCTCGAGCATCTCGGTCACGCGCCCCATTATGGGCCGTGTCCGGGGCCAGGGTCGGCAGGAGGTCAGCCCTCGAGGTCGAGGTCGTCGACCCACGCCCGATCCGGGTGCCGCTCGCCGGTGGGTCCAGCACGCCGGTCGTGACCACGACCCCGAGCAGCACCAGCGCTCCGCCGGTGGCCCTCACGCGTTGGGGCTGGTCAGCGGGCCCGCCCAGGACGAGGGTCTCAGACGTCGTCGCCGAGCCGGAGCGCCCGCCGGTAGAACGCCACCTCGCGGGTCAGCGCGTCGATGATCGTCTCGGCCCGCCGGAAGCCGTGCCCCTCACCCGCATAGACCGTGAGCTCGACCTCCCGGCCGGCGGCCCGCATCGCCTCAGCCATGTCGCGGGCCTGCGCCAGCGGCACCACCATGTCGTCGGCGCCCTGGAGCAGGAGGAGCTCGCCGTGCAGGTCCTCGACGTGGTGGATCGGCGAGCGCTCCCGGTAGACCGCCTCGCCCTCGGGCCACGGAGCCACCAGCCGGTCGAGGTAACGCGACTCGAACTTGTGCGTGTCGGTGGCCAGGGCCGCGAGGTCGGCCACGCCGAAGAGGCTGGTGCCGGCCGCGAAGGCGCTGCTGGTCGTCATCGCCCGCAGCACGGCGTACCCACCGGCGCTGCCACCGCGGATGGCGAGCCGGGCCGGGTCGACCTCACCGGCCGCGGCCAGCGAGGTGGCGCCGGTGACGCAGTCGTCGATGTCGAGCAGCCCCCACCGGCCGAGCAGGCGCTCACGGTAGGCGCGCCCGTAGCCGCTGCTGCCGGAGTAGTTGACGTGCAGCACCGCGAACCCGCGGGTCGTCCAGAACTGCGTCCCGATGGACAAGGACGCCTCGGTGCGGGCCGTCGGGCCGCCGTGCACCATGACGACCAGGGGTGGCAGCTCGCGCTCGGGTCCCTCGGTGCCCGCCGCGCGCGGACGGTGCAGCAGCCCGTGCACCGTCAGCCCGTCGGTGTCGGTCCACGTCCAGGGCTGCGCGGGCGACACGTCGGCCGGGTCGATCTCGAGAGTGCCGGCCGTGGTGAGCACCCGGGGCACCTCGCGCAGTGGTCCGCGGACGACCTCGGGCAGCCGGTCGGCCAGGCCGCGGCGCAGGGCCAGCTCGCCGTCGACGGCCTGCAGCTGGTCGAGGGCGACGCCCTCGACCAGCAGGGGCTCCACCTGGCGGGTGCGGGCGTCGAGCAGCCCGAGCTCCGCGGTGGGGCCGTCCCACCAGCGCACCACCGCACGGTCGGCGTCGAGCACGGCGAGGTCGACCATGCCCAGCGACCACTGGGGCGAGGCGTGGTCGACGCGTGCCTCGTGCAGGGCGACCGGGCCGGCCCCGGTGTCGCGGTGCACCGTCCACCACCCGGACTCGTCGGACAGGAACCACAGGGCACCGTCCGGACCGAAGGTCGGCTGCACCACGGAGATGCCGTCTCCGCCGGCGACGACGACGGCATCGCCGGTGCCCTGCTCGTCGAGCCCGGCACGGCGCAGCTCGGTGGAGTCCCACGGCATGTTCGGGTGGTTCCAGGCGACCCATGCGAGCGACCGGCCGTCGGGCGAGAGCGCCGGGCGCGACACGAAGTCGGTGCCGGTGGCAAGCACCACGCCGCCGTCGGCGTTGTCACCGCGCAGGTCGAGCCGCACCAGCTCGTTGGCCGGTTCGGGCTCGCGGGAGTGGTCCTCGCGTACCGCGAAGACGTAATCACCGTGCAGCACCAGGCCTCCGTAGCGCCACGGGCCGGGCGGGGTGATGGCCTCGGGTTCCGTCGTCCCGGCATCCAGCCGGTGCACCCGGTCGTCACCGGCGTCCGAGAACACGACGGTGCCGTCGAGCACGGCATACGCACCTCCGCCGTACTCGTGCACCCGGCTGCGCACGTCCCAGGGGGCGGCCAGCACCTCGCGCTGCCGGATGCCGTCGTCGCGGACGAGTGCGGTGCGGCCGCGCTCGGCCGGCCGGCCGGCCAGCCAGTAGGTGTCGGGGCCGTCGACGCGCACCTCGTCGAGCGACGCCTGGCCGGTGGCGAGTGACTCGGGCGAGATCGAGGACGGCCAGGTGCCGTAGGGGAGGCGCATCGCCCTACCGTATGACCGATGGAGCGGGTCTACGCCGAGCTCGACGAGGCCGAACAGGTCGAGGTGCTGCGCCGGGTCGCCCTGGACGCCGCGGAGGCCTTCGGGTTCGGCGTGCGCGACCTCACCCTGGTGCTGCACGGGTTCAACACCACCTTCGCGCTCGACACGGACGACGGGCGGCGCCTGGCCCTGCGGGTCAACACCAACTCGCAGAGCACCCCGGCCCACATCGCCGCCCAGCAGTCGTGGCTGCACGCCCTGGCCACCGAGACCGACGTGCTGGTGCCGGACCCGGTTGCGGCGCCGGGCGGAGGCTGGCACGTCGCGGTCGAGTGCCCGATCTGGGGAGGCCCCCTGAACGCCACGGTCGCGTCGTGGCTCGACGGCGACGACGTCGGGCGGTGTGACGCCGAGCAGGCGCAGGTCCTCGGACGCACGATGGCGGCCCTGCACGACCACGCCGAGGGGTTCAGCCTGCCGCCGGGGGCGCACCTCACGGTGTTCGACGAGCCGCTGTGCCACGACCAGAGCCTGCTCGAGGGCCCGGTGCCGCTGCGGCACGGCCATGCCGAGGTGGTGGCCCGGTCGCTCGCGCTCTGCCGGCGGCGGTTCGACGAGGTGTATGCCGGCCGGCGCCCGATCGTGCTGCACGGCGACCTGCACGGCGGCAACCTGAAGTGGCATGCGGGGCGCCTGGGGGTCTTCGACCTCGACGACGCCGGCTTCGGGGTTCCGGCGCTCGACCTGGCCATCTCGACGTTCTACCTGCGCGACGGCGAGCCGGCCGTGGAGGAGGCCCTGCGTCAGGGCTACGCCGAGGTGCGGGCCCTGCCCGACGTGTCCGACGAGCAGTTCGAGGCGCTCGTCGCGGCCCGGCAGCTGCTGCTGGCGAACAGCCTGCTCCTGAGCAGCACGGCATCCCTGCGCGAGGAGGCCACCGCCTACCTCGACGTCACCGTCGAGCGCCTGAGCGGGTGGCTCCACACCGGGCGGTTCGAGCGGTCGCCCGCGGCCGGATAACCGCATCGCAGGCACCGGCCCGCCCTCGATACCCTTGGCGCAGGGCCGCCCTCGCGGCCCGACACACCGACACCACCAGGAGTCCCTGCCATGTCTGCCCAGATCACCGTCCACGTCGCGCAGAGCGAGCGATCGGTGCCGGAGCAGACCACCGCCGGCGAGCTCTTCGACGGCGACCGCTCCGTGCTGGTCGCCCGGGTCAACGGCGAGCTGCGCGACCTCGCGCACGTGCTGGCCGACGGCGACGTCGTCGAGCCGGTCACCGCGGCGCAGCAGGACGGCCTCGACGTGCTGCGGCACTCCGCCGCCCACGTGCTCGCGCAGGCCGTGCAGGAGGTGCACCCCGATGCCAGGCTGGGCATCGGCCCGCCGATCCGTGACGGCTTCTACTACGACTTCGACGTCGAGACCCCGTTCACCCCCGAGGACCTGCGGGCGCTCGAGAAGGTGATGCAGCGCATCGTCAACGAGGGGCAGACCTTCCACCGGCGCGAGATCTCGGACGACGACGCCCTCGTCGAGCTGGCCGGTGAGCCGTACAAGTGCGAGCTGATCGGCCTGAAGGGTGGTGCGTCCGAGACCGCCGCCGAGGGGGCCTCCGTGGAAGTGGGCGGCGCGCAGCTCACCATCTACGACAACCTGCGGCGCGACGGCAGCCGCGCCTGGGGCGACCTGTGCCGCGGCCCGCACGTGCCGACCACCAAGGTGCTCGGCAACGCCTTCAAGCTGATGCGCAGCGCCGCCGCCTACTGGCGAGGCTCGGAGAAGAACCCGCAGCTGCAGCGGGTCTACGGCACCGCGTGGCCGACCAAGGACGAGATGAAGGCCTACCTCGACCGGCTGGCCGAGGCCGAGAAGCGCGACCACCGCAAGCTCGGCGCCGAGCTCGACCTGTTCAGCTTCCCCGACGAGCTGGGCTCGGGCCTGGCGGTGTTCCACCCCAAGGGCGGCATCATCAAGCGCGAGATGGAGGACTACGTGCGCCGCCGGCACATCGAGGAGGGCTTCCAGTACGTCGGCACCCCGCACATCAGCAAGGACGGGCTGTTCCACACCTCGGGGCACCTGCCGTACTACGCCGACACCATGTTCCCGCCGATGGAGTTCGAGGGCACCGAGTACCGGCTCAAGGCGATGAACTGCCCGATGCACAACCTCATCTACCGCTCGCGGGGGCGCTCCTACCGGGAGCTGCCGCTGCGCCTGTTCGAGTTCGGCTCGGTCTACCGCTTCGAGAAGTCCGGCGTGGTGCACGGCCTGACCCGCGTGCGGGGCATGACCCAGGACGACTCGCACAGCTACGTCACGGCCCAGCAGGCGCCGGGCGAGATCAAGCACCTGCTGAACTTCGTGCTGTCGCTGCTGCGCGACTTCGGGATGGACGACTACTACCTCGAGCTGTCCACCCGCGAGACCGAGGGCGACAAGAAGGACAAGTTCATCGGGTCCGACGCCGAGTGGGAGGTCGCGACCGACGTGCTGCGCGACGTCGCCACCGAGTCCGGCCTCGAGCTCGTCCTCGACGCGGGCGGCGCGGCGTACTACGGCCCGAAGATCTCGGTGCAGGCGCGCGACGCCATCGGGCGCACCTGGCAGATGTCGACCATCCAGTACGACTTCAACCAGCCGGCCCGCTTCGGGCTGGAGTACCAGGCGTCCGACGGCACCCGCCAGCAGCCGGTCATGATCCACTCGGCGAAGTTCGGCTCCATCGAGCGGTTCTTCGGGGTGCTGGTCGAGCACTACGCCGGCGCGTTCCCGGTGTGGCTGTCGCCGGTGCAGGCCCTGGGCATCCCGGTCGCTGAGGAGTTCGACGAGTACCTCGGTGGGGTGCTGGCCCGGATGCGGGCGCACGGCATCCGCACCGAGCTCGACGCGAGCGACGACCGGTTCCCGAAGAAGATCCGCAACGCGAGCAAGGCCAAGGTGCCCTACGTCCTCATCGCGGGGGAGGACGACCGCTCCGCGGGAGCGGTCTCGTTCCGCTACCGCGACGGCACCCAGAAGAACGGCGTGCCGGTCGACGACGCCATCGCCGAGATCACCGCGGCCATCGCCGACCGACGACAGGTGTGACGGCCGTCTCCGGTGCTTGCGGTCTCGCCACGTCTCGCTGGTCGAGACGTGCCGAGCCGCTCCGCCAGGGTCTCGCCACGTGCGTCACACGACACGCCGACGACACGCCGACACGTGAAGCAGCCGGCAACTTCCTGGCCGAAACCACTTGCCGCGCACCGGATCCAGGACTAGACATGGTCCTACTTCACCACCTCGGTGGTGAGGGGATCGAGGAAAGACCGAGCGTCAGCCCGAGCGGTTCGCCGCGCGGAGCCGCCCTGTGACGAGGGTGGTGGGCGACCGGAGTCTGCCTCGTGAGACGAGGAGCGTCACGCCGAGTCACCAGAGGCGCCGGGACAACTCATACTTGTCCCGGCGCCTCACCCTTGTGCCTGCCGATGCCGCCCCGATGGGCCATGCTGGAGGCATGGACAGCGACGACGCCACGGTTCGGGCGGACGACGTCTCGGTGCGTGAGGCGCGGCCGTCCGACGCGTTCTCGGTCGGGGCGCTGCACATCCAGGACGAGCGCGAGCAGGGCCACGCCGTGCCGCCCGGCTTCCTCGACGCGCTGTCCGATGCCTGGCTGCGCGACCGGGCCCGGCGCACCTGGGTGGCGGAGGACTCCCGCGGCCGCCCGCTCGGGGTGCTGCACGGCAGCCGGGTGCAGAAGCTGCCGAGCGCGCACCGCCCGGCCGACGCGTGGTTCCACGTGAGCCTGCTCTTCGTCACCCGGGACGCCCGCGGCTGCGGTGTGGGCCAGCAGCTGCTCGAGGCGCTGCTGGCCTGGGCCCAGGCGGACGGGGTGACCCGCGTGCAGCTCAACGCCGTGCCAGAGGCCCGCACCCTCTACGAGCGGATGGGGTTCGGCCCCCCGTCGGAGCGGCTGATGGAGCTGCGGATCAGCGACCGAAGTCGGCGTTGAGGTTGGCCATCCGCACGTTGTTCCCCGACGGGTCGCGGAACCCCACGTCGATGCCGTACATCTGCTGCTCGGGCTCCCCGATGAACTCGACCCCGCGGTCCTTCATGGC